>JBELAB010000141.1:0-6987 GCA_049509275.1 Syntrophobacteraceae bacterium
GCAAGAATTCCGATCGGGGTCGCAATCAGCGTTGATAACATTACCATGGAAAAACTGCCTGCGATTGCATTGAGCAATCCTCCCTGGCTCCCCGGAGGAGGGGTCATCCGGGTAAAGACGCTGAGGCTCAGCCCCGGAATTCCATACTCCAACAGCGTCAGCAGAATCCAACCCAGCCAGAACAGGCCAAAGCAAACGGTGAGCATCGCGCCTATCTGGCTCAGAACATTAGTCAGATGCCGTCGGGTATGGAGCGAAATCATAGTCCATTCTCCTCCGCTCAATACAGTTTACCCTCAAGTCTCGAAAGCCGGATCAGCAGAAGTTTGGCGAGCGCAAGCACAATGAAGGTGATGAAGAAAAGGAATAGCCCCAGTTCGATCAGCGAGGAAGTGTAAAGCGCCCCGATCGCCTCTGTGAACTCGTTTGCCAGGGTCGAGGCAATGCTGTTTCCCGGCATGAGAAGCGAGGCGTGCAGTTCATGGGCGTTGCCGATCACGAAGGTTACGGCCATCGTCTCGCCGAGCGCCCGCCCCAGGCCGAGCATGATGCCGCCCACCACGCCGATTTTCGTATAGGGCAGAGTGATGTTCCGGACTACTTCCCAGGTGGTGGCCCCGAGCCCGTAAGCAGACTCTTTCAATAGAGGGGGGACCACTTCGAACACATCCCGCATGACCGACGCGATGAACGGAATCACCATGATCGAGAGGATCAGTCCGGCGGTCAGCATCCCTATGCCCATGGGCGGCCCGTGAAAAAGATATCCAATCAAAGGCAGAACGCCCAGGTGGGATTTTATCCAGGGTTCTGCGTAGTCACGAAATATGGGCGCGAAGACAAACAGTCCCCACATGCCGTAAATGATGCTCGGAATGCCGGCTAGAAGTTCAATGGCTGTTCCCAGAGGTCTCTTGAGCCACGGGGGACACATTTCCGTAAGAAACAGGGCAATGCCGAAACTTACGGGCACCGCGATCAAAAGTGCAATGGCCGATGTTACGATTGTTCCGAAGATTGGGACCAACCCGCCAAAATTATCGGTTACGGGATTCCACGCAGAATTGGCGATGAAACTGAAGCCGAACTTCCTTATGGAAGGCAGACTTCCGATGAATAGCGAAACGGTTATGCCTGCCATAAGGAGAAGAACGAAAAATGCAAAAAACCTGGTGATATTCTTGAAGAGCAGATCCGCTAAAAAATGCACATTGAAGTACACGTCAAAGATCTGCTTTGGCATGGCGCTGCTCCCGTCATTCGAGAGCTCGCTTCTGTTGGCCATGGCTTAAAAGTTTCCCATTAATAGACAAAGGGGGCCCAGCCCCCTTTGCCGGTCAAAACTTAACTTATGTCAATTATATCAAAAACGAACAGGCGATAGATGGAATCTTGAGGAAATCCCGCCCTACTTGCCTGCAGCTAAAGCGTCAGTCCATACGGGAGCCCCGCTTACCGTCTTTATCTGTTTCCACGAATTCTCGATCAGTTCCACGACACTTGCCGGCATCGGCACATAAACGAGGTCCTCGGCCATCTTGCCCCCATTGGTGTAGGCCCATGCGAAAAATTTGAAGACTTCCTGCCCCTGGCTGGGATTATCCTGCACCTTCTGCATCAGGATGAAGGTGGCGCCGGTGATCGGCCAACTGTTTTGCCCGGGCTGATCGGTCAGTATCATATAGAAACCGGGGGCCTCTTGCCATTTTGCACCGGCGGCTGCCGCCTGGAAGGTCGAGTTTTCGGGTTTGAGGAACCGGCCCTCTCGATTCTGCATCAGAGTGAAGGGTATTTTGTTCTCCAGAGCGTAAGCATACTCGACGTAGCCGATGGAATTTTTCACCTGCTGAATATAGCTGGCAACGCCGGCATTGCCTTTGCCTCCAACACCGGCAGGCCAGGAGACCGAGGCGTCGTTGCCGACCTTTTCCTTCCATGCACTGCTCACCTTGGAAAGGTAGTTCGTAAAGATGAAAGTCGTGCCGGACCCGTCAGACCTGTGGACGACTGTAATCTCATCGTCGGGGAGCTTTAAGCCCGGATTCAATTTGGCAATAGCCGGATCGGTCCATTTTTTGATGTTGCCAAGGTAGATATCCGCCAGGACTTCGCCGTTGAGCTTCAAATCGCCGCCTTGAATTCCCTCAATGTTGATGCCCAGTACTACCCCCCCCATCACAGTGGGAAACTGTTGAAGACCGTTCTTTTCAAGTTCATCCAATTTCAGCGGCACGTCCGAGCCGCCGAAATCGACGGTTTTGGCCTCTATCTGCTTGATGCCGCCGCCTGAACCAATGGGCTGATAATTGAGACCCACTCCTGTCTTGGCTTTGTAGGCCTCGGCCCATTTGGAGTAAACGGGATATGGAAAAGTTGCTCCCGCTCCGGTAATATCGACTGCAAAGGCTGCGGTCGCCACAAAAAGGCAAAGCAGCAGGGTTGCTGACGCGAAGAAATTGCGGGCAGAACACACTTTCATCTTGGCACTCCTGTTTTAGTTGACCGAGTCGCAAAGCCTGAAGACCGTTTTCCTGCATTTCGATTTTGAGTCTTCAACATGCCGGCGGGAGAAAAATAGACGAGAAATGTTACAATCGTGTGACAATTCTATGGAAATCGGGTGACACTATATGGAAGAAAGAACATCGGCCGGCCAAAGGTGAAAATCCTGCTGAGATAGACCATCGCCTTCAGATTCACATGATTACTCGTCAAGCGATTGTGTTCTAATTGTTGTGTCTATTATCCGCTTTCCGGATGCTCAAGCAGGTCCAAAGCTTTGAGCAACTGGGTGTCCTCACTGGCCTTCAATTGAGCTGAGTTCATACCCTTCTCCCTGTCTGGGTAGAGCGGAATGGCGCCAACCGGCAAGCTAACTTCCACGTCGGGCGCTACACCTTTGTGCCAGATGACGTGTCCAGCGGGAGTGAGCCATTCTGCTATGGCAAGGAGCATGGCAGAGCCGTCTGAGAGGCCGAATTCCTGCAGCAATGTACCGGCGCCGAAAGTCTTTTCCCCGACCAGTCTGGCCCGATGTGCGTCCTGTAGGGCTCCAGCCACAATTTCCGAACCGCTGGCGGAACCAACGTTGATAAGCACAACCAAAGGAATTCCGGACGCCAGGCCTCCAGGCTTAACCGGAACCGGTTTGACATCACCGTTGCTGTTTTTTTCAAGAACTACATTCCCACCGCTCAGAAACTGACTGGCCGCGCCAATAGCTTCTTCGAGAACGCCTCCGGGATTATCGCGCAGATCCAAGATAAGGGCCGTAAAACCCTGATTTCTGACCTCTGCTAAAGCTTTGCGGACTTCTTCCACAACCCCTTGACTGAATCCGGCGATTCGCATATGTGCCGTTTTAGAGTCGGATAGGCGCTGCCACCTGACATTTCGAACAGTAATTTTAGCCCTCACGACCGTGATTTCCCTGGATTGTCCTGACTTTGGGTTCAAAATGGTTAAAGTGACAGAGGTGCCCGGATTGCCGGCAATCCGAGTCACAGCCTCCTCTATTGCAAGGCCGCTAACATCCTCTCCGTTCACTCTCAAAATGATGTCACCGGATTGGAGACCTGCATGTTGAGCCGGAGAACCGTCCATCGGCGCCAGGATTACGATATGGCCTTCCTTGACTTTGACTTGTGCCCCAATGCCGCTGAAATTGCCCTCTAAGAAATGAGACTCCATACTCAGCATCTCAGGGCTCAAAAAAGTGCTGTGTCCAGTATCCCCCAAAGCGTTAACCATGCCGGAAAGCGCTCCATAAGTAAGTTTTTGAGCCTGTAATGCCTGGCGATCGACATACTTTTTTGAAATGATGCTCCACGCTTCGGACATGAGTTTGAAATTAGGTTCAGCCGCCTTTTGCATATTGTTCACAGAAGCGAAGTCTGCCAAGACCAGCCGATCCAGCATGACTCCCCCAATTATAGCACCGCTCGTGATCGCCGTAACGGAGATAATCAATCCGATAAGTTTTGCGCCAGTGGCGATTGGTCTCATTTATCACCTCATAGTCTTAGAGTTGTTGTAGCCCGTTCCGTTAACGAGGACCTGTATGAAAAATAAGAGCAATTGGTAAAAAGTGCTAATATTTTAAGGGGCTTCCATGGTTCAGGAGTGTCAATTTATCCACCGGAGACAGCATTGACGCCCCTTGATACCCATAAGGCGCCGTGCGGCTCATGGATCAGTGTTCATCCACCCCTCTACGCTCCTTCATCCGTGGGCTATCATTTGCGGAGGGCTGATGCTGGGCGCCTTGTTCTGTTTGCTGGAAGTAGTCCCGGCAGCTCCAGATAACCTCCTTATCATTAATCCCCGAGAAACCGAACCCCTTCCAGCGGTAAGCGGCAATGCGCGTTTCTTTCGATCCGGGCTCGAGGGCTATGAAAGAATCCCCTCGGTGCTCGGCGCATAAAATCCCACCCGCACCGGGCAGGAAGGCGGCATCGAGGAGCGGCCAGGCAAGAGCGGTCCCTCTCCATTTCGGAACAAGACTGTCGGGTCGCACTTTATAGACGCATGGACGCACACCTTCCTCGCCGTCCATCGGCGAAAAATGACGTTCGAGTGTAAAAAGATATTCAGCCGGTTGTGGCCCGCCCACTTTCATCGGTTCGATGGAAACTATTTTTGCATGACCGGTCTTCCAAAGGACCTTCCCTTCATGAACGGCCTCCAGCAAAAGCCCGGATGGATTGCCCCCTTTTGAGCTATTTTCAGGTCTTAGCATGATGCCGCTTACCACCAGTGCGGGTGAAAGCCTGAAAACGCATCCGGAGTGGGCCTTTTCAGCATCGGTGTCTGCTCCACCTATGGCCGGCAGTGTGGATCCGGCGGGGGTCCGGGTTGGAAGGCCGGTGCATGAGACGGTCCCGCCGCTGATGCGGCAGTCTGCCAGCAGACCTTCCTTTGTGGACGGATACTTTTGATCGAAAACAAGGTTCCCGAGCGAATAAAAGACGGGTTTGCCGTAAAGACATTCGGGCTTTTGGACCAGATGAGGATGATGGCCCACGATGATGTCAGCACCGTTATTTATGAGCCAATCGGCGGCCTGGCGCTGCTTTCTCTCGGGCCAGTCGAGGAATTCGCTTCCCCAGTGAATATAGACGACCACTAGGTTTGAGAGGCTTTTTGCCAGACGAAGCTTCTGCCGCAGACCAATGCCGGGGACATCTACGGCCCGTTGGCCCCTGCCTGGGATCATTGAGAGGCTGATAAGACCTATAGTGAGGTCGGCAATGCGGATAAAGTGAGGAGATTCCTCATAAGTAAAGGCCGGCATATCATTTCGCGCCAGAAGCCGGCGGGTCGCTTTGAGCCCTGTTTGCCCGAGGTCTGAGCTGTGATTGTTTGCCAGGCCGATTGCCTTGAATCCGGCCTGGCGAAGCAAAGGGATAAACTCATCGCGAATGGCAAAGCACGGACTTTGCCCTGCGGATTCCACGCAATCATCTGGCGAGCCGACGGCCCCTTCCAGGTTTCCGATCGCCCAGTCGGCGCCTGATAGAGTGGATTGCAGCGCCCGGCTGAGGGATTGTGGATTATGGATCAGCTCGCGCTCCACGCCGCGCGACAGAAGTATGTCTCCGGCAAATAACAATCGCACCTCGGTTTGCGAATCCTCGCCTCCATGAAAAGCCCCGTGTGTAAAAGCGACGAGCAAAAACGGGGCGGCGGCGACCGCCAGGAACATCAGAATGGATCTTGCGGGGGACATGCAGGCGAACTCCCGGACACGAAAGGTGAGATCCATTTGGGATGTTGCACGGACGGAAGCGACTCCAGCCACTCTCGATCGTTCATGAGCCGCTCCGAGGTGAATTCATAGTACGAATAGACCGCGCCTTTAGCAATCTGCCTTCGCCCAAAATAAGGCGCAATGTAGTCCCATTCCATCGGCCTGCCAACCGCCGCCATTAGAAACGGGACACCTGACGGCTTGCCGCCCGCCACATCTGCAATTTTTGGCATAGGATCGGGAGTGGATAAAGCAAGTTGCTCACTGGCCAGACTCTTAAAGATGAGAAAATGATGTTCGGCTATGCCGCCAATGAGTAGGATTTCTTCATACTCCTGGTTGGAAAGCGGCTCCCTTTTGATCTCCTTTTCGGCGATCGTCTTAAAAAGCCTGGCCTTTGCCGCTGTTTCAGACAGCCTGCGAATAACGCCTTCCCTGACGGCTTCCCGCTTCTCTCCCTCGGCAGTAACCTTGATTGTATCTTTTGACGAGGGGGCCCACAATTTCACCTGCTGCTCCATTGACTCGAAAAGCGCCCCAATCGCATCAAACGTCCTCGGGTCCGGCTCGACATAACCTCTGGGCGGTGTCAAAAGGACTGGCTCAAAACCCGATTCTCCACACTCTGCTCCGGTTCTTTCATTAACCAGGACCGTTGCGTGGCGCAGAGTCGCCCACGACGCCAGCCCTGTCTGCAATCTCTTGGCATGCCACAGCTCCTTGTCCCGGCTTGCGCCCGGAGGCGCCGCATCATCCGCCCATTGAAGGGCGAGGGCGGCAATCCAGCGGTTATAGATGTTCGCATCATTCCCGGAGCCCTTTCCGGTCTCAGACAGGCGTGCCCGGAGTTCTTCGAGGACCTTGCGCAAAGAAGGATACTTTTCAATTTCTGTGGAAAGGAGCGCGGTGGCAAATCCGCTGCCAAGCGCCGAGGCGATATCCAAACCCGAGGGTATCAGCCGCGGTCCCGAAGGACCCGTTACCTGCTCGGCCTCGGCCCAGTCCTTATGGAATACCGTAGAGAGCAGCACCTCATTGTCGACTCCCCATGAAAGTGGAAAAAGCCGCACTCGCTTCAGCTCCGGATGTTTTGCGTAAGGGGGCTGTTCCATCTTGTCTTCACAGAACACGGGAGTTCGTGAAGGAGCGATGAAGAAATTGTAGGCTGATGCCCAGGCGTGCGCCCTGGCTTTTACTTCAGGGGGCATTTTTGCCAAATCGTCGGGCGGCAGGACCTC
>JBELAB010000142.1:0-11929 GCA_049509275.1 Syntrophobacteraceae bacterium
ACCCGGCTGACTCGCGGACTTTGAGTGAATTTCCACGCAATGGCGTGATCTCTGCCCCCCGTACCTACCACCAATACTTTCATCAAAAAGCTTTCAAATTAGGTAGTGTGGTTATTTTCCGTCTGTTACCCCCGTGAGGTATTCGCAGATATTGGCGTCATAGCTGCCGGTCGCGCAAAAGGCCTTGCAGGCCAGCCGCAGGCTCGTCTTTGTAGATACACTGCCTCTGAGCGTCTGCATTTCCTTCAGGACTTCAGGATAATCGGAAGGGTCCGTGACCACCGCCACGAACCTGTTATTCTTCGCAGCGGCACGGATGAGGGTCGGCCCGCCGATATCTATATTTTCGATTGCATCTTCCAGCGTGCATCCCGGACGCGCAACCGTCTTTGCGAACGCGTAGAGATTCACTACGACCATGTCGATCGGCTCTATTCCGTGCTTAGCCATAGTCGAGGCGTGTGCCTGGTTGTCACGGATTCCGAGTATTCCGCCGTGAATTTTAGGGTGCAGCGTTTTAACCCTGCCGTCGAGCATCTCGGGAAATCCCGTATAATCGGAGACCTCGGTTATTTCTATTCCGGCATCCCGAAGCGCCTTGGCAGTGCCTCCGGTCGAGAGCAACTGCACGCCGAGTTCCCGCAGTCCCCTGCCGAATTCGGCCAATCCGGTCTTGTCGGTAACGCTCAGCAGCGCGCGGCGCACAGCAAACATCTTGTCCCCCTCGTAGTCAAAAAGGATTACTCCAGTCTATCCCGGTTACTGAAAATCTTTTCGAACAGCCTTTCGGCAGCCCTTACCACCAGCGCATCATCGGGAAGCATTACGGTAGGTTTTCCCTCCAGATCGAACTTTGAAATCATCGGGTCGGCGGGAAGACAGGCGACCTTTTCCGTTCCAAAAACACGGTGGACATCTTCAGGCCAGCTTGCCGGTTCCTCCCGAACCTGGTTTATCACAAGCACAATCTGCGAGACATGCATTGGCAGAGTCTTGACCAGTTCTGCTATGCGGCATGCAGCGGAAAGCCCTCTTCTGCTGGGGTCGGACACCAGGATCAAAAGGTCTATATCCTTCTGTGTAAGACGGCTGAAATGCTCCATTCCAGCCTCGTTGTCAATAACAATGAACGGGTAGTTCCCCATAAGGCGATCGATAAGGCTGCTAAGAAGGTTATTTGCCGCACAATAACAGCCGGGGCCTTCCGGACGGCCCATCGCGACAAGATCGAACCCCTCCGTCTCGACAAGGGCCTGCTCGACCTTCATCTCCATGAATATATCTTTTGTCATGCCCACCGGAACGCTCGTCTTCATTTCTTCACGCGCTTCCGACAGTGTTCCATCCAGCGGCACTCCCAGAACCTCATTCAAATTCGAATTGGAATCGGCGTCTATGGCAAGAAGCGGCTTCATACCATGATTGAGCATGTAACGAATGAGAAGACCCGCTATAGTTGTCTTGCCTGTTCCGCCTTTCCCGCCCAGTGCAACGGCATAGCCCAAATCAACCTCCCATGATCTTTCTTTTGCAGATCCAATTATTCAATGCGCAAGCAACACCGGCCTACCCTTCACGAATCCGGTTTACTTCCTGTAGAAGGTGGTCGAGTATTCCATTGATAAATGCCCCCGAATCGGGGCTGCCGAATGTTTTTCCAAGATCGATCGCTTCGTTTACGGACACTTTTGGGGGGATTTCAGCATGGTAGAGCATTTCGTAGAGGGCAATCCGAAGCACGTTCCTGTCGATTATCGACATTCTTGCGAGCCGCCAGTGTTCCGAAGCCGCGACGATCATTTCGTCAAGTTCGTCCCGGTGAGCATAAACGCCGTTTAGGAGCTGCTCGGCAAACGGGCGAACAGCTTCGGCAAGATCGGGATTTTTATCATCATCATCGCCTGAAGCCAGTTCGTAGTACAAATCGATGACCACATGCGGAGGCTGTCCCGTCATCTCCATCTGATAGAGCATCTGCAATGCGATCTCTCTTGATTTGCGCCGTTGGCCCATTGGAAAACTCAATTCAGAAAATCTAATCGTAAATCCGGTTCGGTAAAATCGTTCAATTCAGGCCCCGCGGCACAACGAGCAACACAAATCAAGCCGACATCTGCTTTATAAGATTGGCCATCTCTATGGCTGCAAATGCAGCGTCCCAGCCCTTGTTGCCTGACTTTGCTCCGGCCCGCTCGATCGCCTGCTCCAGCGTATCGGTGGTGAGTACCCCGAAGCTGATTGGGACACCGGCTTCGATGGCCACATTGGCGATCCCCTTGGAAACCTCCGCCGCCACATAATCAAAATGAGGCGTCCCTCCCCTGATTACGGCGCCAAGGCAGATCACGGCGTCATATTTGCCGCTCTCCGCCGCTTTTTTTGCGATCAAAGGTATTTCAAATGCTCCGGGGACCTTGAAGATATCTACATTTTGCTCGTCAGCCCCGTTCCTTTTGAGGGCGTCGAGCGCGCCTCCCAGGAGCCTCTCTCCGATAAAGTCATTGAATCGGCTGACAATGATTCCAAACCTTAGGCCCTCGGCCAGCAATTTCCCTTCGAAAACTCTCATGAAGCTCCCCCCTCAGCGGATATGCAGCTCAAGATATGACCCATTTTGAAGCACTTGGTGCTCAAGTACTCGCGATTACACTCGTTTGGCGGAATTTCGATCGGCACTCTGTCGGTTACCGTGATGCCGTAACCCTGAAGCCCCACGATTTTGGTCGGGTTGTTTGTCATGAGTCTCATTTTTTTGATGCCGAGATCGACGAGCATTTGCGCGCCTATTCCATAATCACGCAGATCGGCCCTAAATCCAAGGGCCTCGTTGGCTTCGACCGTATCGTAGCCCTGTTCCTGGAGGGCATAGGCTTTAATCTTGTTTACGATACCTATTCCGCGTCCCTCATGGTTCCGCATGTAGAGGAGCACTCCTTTTCCAACGCGCCCGATCTGAGTCAAAGCTGCCCGAAGCTGCGCGCCGCAGTCGCACCGAAGAGAGCCGAAGACGTCGCCCGTGAGGCATTCGGAATGGACGCGCACAAGTATTTCCTCATCAGGGTCGATCTCACCTTTAACCAGCGCCAGATGACAATATTCGTCTATATCGTTGGTGTAGGCTATTATCTTAAATTCGCCTCCAAACGAGCTGGGCAGCTTGGCCGTAGCCGATCTGTGGACGAACATTTCGGTCTGCATTCTGTACTGGATCAGGTTGGCGATTGTTACGATTTTAAGTCCATGTTCAGCGGCGAAGACCTCCAGGTCAGGCATCCGTGACATGGTCCCGTCCTCGTTCATAACTTCGCAGATGACTCCAGCCGGCTTCATCCCGGCAATCCTGGCAATATCGACCGATCCTTCGGTCTGTCCCGTTCTGACCAGAACGCCGCCTTTCTTTGCGCGAAGCGGGAAAACGTGGCCGGGGCTGACCAAGTCTTCGGGCCTAACATCCCCTGCGATGGCGGTAAGGATTGTATGCGCCCTGTCCGCTGCGCTGATGCCCGTCGTCACCCCTTTTCGCGCCTCGATAGATATGGTGAATGCGGTTTGAAAAGGCGATTTGTTCCTGGCAACCATCATCGGGAGATCAAGCCGATCCACCAAGTCAGGCGCAAGGGCAAGGCAGATCAGACCGCGCCCATGTTTAGCCATAAAGTTGATGGCTTGTGGTGTCGTTTTCTCTGCAGCGATGCACAAATCTCCCTCATTTTCCCGATCTTCGTCATCCACTATAATGATAGGTTTACCCTGCCGTATATCCACAAGAGCCTCGGGGATTGTTGCCAAAGGCATTCAAGTCCTCCTTCTGAAAAAAGTCAGCCTAAACGATTTGCAAATCTGTTGGCCGTATATAACATATTTCGAATGATCTCTTCAAGTTGGCGGGTCGTATCGGTTCACGCAAACCCGTGCTCTTTCAAAAAATTTAAATCGATATTATCTTTGGCGCCGCCTTTTTCGAATCTGGTTTCCCAAGAACCAACCAGCTTTTCCACGTATTTTCCGATCAGGTCTGTTTCTATATTGACCTCGCTGCCGATCTGAAGACCGCCGACAGTGGTCATCGAAGCGGTGTGGGGAACGATATTCACATCGAAACCAACACTTGAAACCCCGTTGACCGTAAGACTCATTCCATTTACTGCGATGGAGCCTTTCTCGATAACGTATCTCATAATTTCCCGGCGAGCGTCAAAAAAGAGCCGCAGCGAGCGGCCCTCGGGCTTGCGCTCTTTAAGTACCGCAATCCCGTCAATGTGTCCGGTAACCAGATGGCCTCCGACACGGTCGCCAAGCCGAAGAGCCCTCTCGAGATTGAGCCTGCTCCCTGGGGCTTTACGGGCCAGGGTCGTGCATCCCAGCGTCTCGGCGGAAACGTCCGCCGTGAAAGCGTCCTGCTTGAAATCAACCACGGTGAGACAGGCCCCGTCAACGGCTATACTTTCACCCAAAAGAAAAGTCTCCATATGGAAATCGGGACGAATCACCATCCGCGCGTCCAGTCCGTGACGCTCTAATCGCTGCAAGGTCCCAGTGCCTTCAATAAGACCGGTGAACATAATTCTTCAGCCTCAGTAGAGCTGCTCGCCGAATCTGCCGCAAACAAGCAGGTCCTCTCCCAGCTTTCTGGTACTGAGCCCATAGGCCCGAACGCAATCAGCTATCTTTAGTCTCGGCCGCCCGCTCAACATGCATACTCCGCTTGGATCGGCAAGGATTTTGGGGGCGTAGAAAAAATAAAACCCGTCTGCAAACCCGTTTTGAATGAAAGATCCCAAAACGCGCCCACCGCCTTCAACAAGAATGCTCGAGATACGCCTTCGACCCAGTTCTTTGAGCAGAAACGGCAAGTCCACACCGGACTCTCCCCCCGGGACCCTTATCACGTGGACACCGGCGCTGACAAGAGTTTGCTCTCTGCAGGCCGGGGCGTCCCGGCGGCAAACAACCCAAACCGGACTTGTGGACGCGGTTCGAACCAACCGGGAGTCCATCGGGATCTTGAGCTCGCTGTCGAGAACAATCCGGGTCCGTTGGCGGCGTTTTTTTCCCAAACTGTCGAGACAGCTCGCTGGTGATCCACTTTGACTCACCGGCCGAGGTTGCGATAAAGCCGTCGAGTGTCGCCGCAGCTTTCAGCATAACATATGGAACCCCGGTAGTTACGTATTTTATGAAGGCTTGGTTGAGCGCCCTGCATTCCCGCTCCAGAACGCCTCCCTTGACCTCGATTCCCGTCCGCCTTAATTGTTCGGCCCCCCCACCGGCAACACCGGGGTTCGGATCGACCATTCCAAACACAACCCGTGCAATCCCGGCATCAACAACAGCTTTCGTACACGGAGGGGTCAGACCGCGATGATTGCATGGCTCAAGTGTAACATAGAGGGTCCCGCCCAAGGCGGCGGCGCCCGCGTCTGCTATCGCATTCACTTCGGCATGCGGCCCACCGAGCGCCTGGTGATAGCCCAGACCAACAATGGCGCCCTCTTTTACTACAACGGCCCCAACCAGAGGGTTGGGGCTGGTCATGCCCTCTCCCAGCGCGGCAAGACGCAGGGCTCTTTTCATAAACTGCACGTCAGGATCGGTTTGAACCATATTCTCCAGGCGCTGCTTTCCATATCGAAATCAAACTGGGGCGGCATAGCGCCAGCCCCATACCAGCTTCCGGAAATTCCCGCCTTTTGCGAGTCGTCTTAAACTTTATGCTTGCAGGGAAAAACCGGAGCAGAATTCAGCGACCTCACAGGCCAGTGATTTCAGCATTGCGTCGTTGCCCACCGACTCGAGGGCGCGATGCATGAAATTCCCGATTGTCTCCATTTGCTCGGTCCCCATTCCGCGGGTCGTTACTGCCGGCGTGCCCACCCTGATTCCGCTGGTCACGTTCGGTTTCCGTGTGTCGAAAGGTATAGAGTTCTTGTTCACCGTAATTCCGGCCTTGTCGAGGGTTTCCTCGGCGACGTTTCCGGTTAGCCCTCTGGCACTCAGGTCCACCAGCATCAGATGATTGTCTGTCCCGCCTGAGACAAGCCGATATCCATGGCCGGATAACACCTCGGCAAGCCGCTTGCTGTTCGCAAGGACTCTTTGCTGATATTGCCTGAACTCAGGCTGAAGGGCTTCCTGAAACGCCACAGCCTTGGCGGCTATTACGTGCATGAGCGGCCCTCCCTGAATTCCAGGAAAGATCTGGCTGTCAAGCATCTTGCTATATGGGGCGTGAGACAGAATCAAACCACCCCGTGGTCCTCTTAAAGTCTTATGGGTAGTGGAAGTCACGAAATCGGCGCATGGCACGGGATTCGGATGAAGACCCGCGCCGACAAGGCCGGCTATGTGGGCCATGTCCACCATCAGGTAGGCGCTGATATGCTTTGCAATCTGGCGAAAACGTTCAAAATCGATAATTCGGGGGTACGCGCTGGCTCCGGCTATTATGAGCTTCGGCCGTTCCTCCCTGGCTATTTGCTCTACATGGTCGTAGTCGATCTGCTCATTGTCATGCCTGACTCCGTAGGAAACAACCCGGAAAAGCCGTCCGGAAAAACTCACAGGACTTCCGTGGGTCAGATGCCCCCCCTGGCGTAAATCCATTCCCAGTATAGTATCGCCCGGTTGGAGCACAGCAAAGAGCACGGCCATATTCGCCTGAGAGCCTGAATGAGGCTGAACGTTTACATAATCGGCGTGAAAAAGCTTTCTTGCACGTTCCTGCGCCAACCTTTCCGCGACATCGACATGTTCACATCCGGCATAATACCTTTTCCCGGGGTAGCCTTCAGCGTATTTGTTTGTCAGAACGGACCCTTGAGCTTCCCGTACCGCCCTGCTGACAATATTTTCGGATGCAATGAGTTCCAGGCGCCCCCGCTGACGATTTTCCTCTCCCTCAATGGCCTCAGCTATTTCAGGATCAATCTGCTGCAAATAAGACATGCCCTAACCTCTTGGAACAAAATATTTAAAACCCCGTTTCGACCGGAAATTTTACCGCCTTTGTCCGTATGTTTACTAACAGAAGCGGCGCCATAATTATTCAATAGTAGCTCAACGGAGCGAATTTAGCCACAGATATTGCCGCGATCGCCCATCACAAAACCTCCGGTCTCGATCATTTCCAAGGCGGATTTCCGGATTTCCATTTATTTGGAAAATAAGCTAATGTCGCCGGAAACCGCCAGTCCTGTGAGCAACCCGGATCGGAGCACAACTTTGATCTATCCGAACGGACGTGACGCATGAAAGAACTCGAATTCAACTATCAGGTCAGAAAAAGCGCGGGGAGAAAGACACTTACAATTGTCGTCCATCCGGATAACCGGGTTGTCGTCAGCGCACCCGCAACTTATCCCCACAAGAATATCGTGCAGTTCGTAGAAAAAAAATCCGACTGGATTCGAAAAGCAATTCGAGCCAACCTCCAAAGGGGTCAGCAAGGCCAGGCAAGGAGATTCGAAACCGGGGAGAAATTGCTGTACTTGGGCAAAGGATATATTTTGCGAGTCGAACGTGGAAATTCTCCGCAAGTCATCCTGGGAGATGAGGATATTTGCGTGCGGCTGCCTATGATCGCAGGCGCAGCGCCCGAGCCTTCGGTGGTAAAAGAGCAACTGCTCAAATGGTACCAGACGTGCGCCCTGGCCGAAGTTAAGGCAAAGGTCCCGGTCTACGCCGATCGGCTTGGCGTAAATCCTCGTTTTGTGACCATCAAGTCATTGAAGTCGCGCTGGGGTAGCTGCTCCATCCACGGGAGGATCAGTCTCGCCTGGCACATCATAATGGCGCCTGAACGGATCATTGATTATCTCATAGTTCACGAGCTCTGCCACATGGTTCACCACAACCACTCAGCACAATATTGGAACCTGGTTGCAACCATTCTCCCAGACCATCGGCAAAGCAGAAAATGGCTGCGTGAAAACGGGAATCGCCTGAAACTGTAGCACCAACCTGGCTGCTGCCTGAAAGCAGAAGTAATTGGTGTTGAAATATCTACGTTTTCTAAATGTCGGCACGAAGTTCCAGATGATAGCCGGTTTGGTTGAGCACAGCCTCTATTTCCCGGATATGCTCGAAATTGCGCGTCTCGATTTCAAGTTCCACGCGGCTCTGATAAATGGGCATCTCGGCCCCGCCCCGGTTGTGATAGATCTGAAGAACGTTGGCCTTCACGCCCGCGATTATGCCCAGGAGCTTCGCCAGGGCCCCGGGCACGTCATCCATCCGGACACTGAACCGCATAATGCGTCCGTTCCGCGACATACCCTTCCGAATGACCCTGTCCAGCACGGAAATATCGATATTCCCACCACTGATAACCAGTACAGCCTTTGTCTCCGCAGGGGCCTTTATCGCCCCGCTCAGCAGAGCAGCCACACAAACCGCTCCTGCCCCTTCGGCAAGCACCTTTTTCCGTTCCAGGAGCATAATCACGGCTTCCGCGATCCGGTCTTCACTCGCCAGGACGATCTCATCGACCGCTTTACGGACTATATTGAAAGGAATACATCCGATCTGCCTGACCGTTATTCCGTCGGCAATCGAGCGGAGCGCTTCGACCGTGATTCTTTCGCCGGTTTCGACTGCCTTGAGGGCTGAAGGGCACGTCTCCGCCTGAACTCCGATGATCCTAATCCCCGGCCTGAGAGCCCTTACAGCCACTGAAATTCCGGCCGCCAACCCTCCGCCGCCGATCGGCACGGCTATCAGGTCCACATCCGGCAGCTCTTCCATTACTTCCAGGCCAATGGTCCCCTGCCCCGCTATTATCGACGGATCGTCAAACGGGTGGATAAAGGTTTTGCCGTCTTTTGACAGCTTGAGCGCTCTTTTTATCGAATCTGCAATGTTCTGTCCCTCGATGATGACTTTGCCGCCATAGCCCCGCGTTGCTTCCTGCTTTGAAATCGAAGCCCATTCAGGCATTACGATGGTGGAGGCCAGCCCTGCCCGGCTCGCGGCCAGGGCGACACCCTGAGCATGATTGCCGGCCGATGCCGCAACCACCCCTCCCTTCCCGATCCGGTCCAACTCAGTCAGGATCTTGTACGTTGCGCCACGGATCTTGAACGACCCGGTTGCCTGCAGATTCTCCAATTTCAGATAGACTTCGAACCCGGCCAGCCTGCTGAAGGTGGGAGAGTATACAAGAGGGGTCCGGATTACACGGCCCTTAAGGACGCCGGCCGCCCTTCCGATTTCGGCAGCCGAAATCATGTTTCAAACCTCGCAGGACAGCACATTGATTTTAAAGTCCCAACCGTTGACCACCATTGAAAAGATCAAATAAGTATTCAGTCTCTCAAACCCATCCCAAATTCTTCAGGGGGCTCCAAATCCAGAAAATCGGGATCGAACCTGTATGGATCTTCGGCCCACGTCCCAAACCTCAGCGACTGGAGTATGCTGGTAGCTTTTTCCTCGACTTCGGTTATCGTATGGACAATGGCCTTCAAAGATTTGAGCACCCTCAGCATCTGTTCTCTATGACAAACCGGCAGGACCGGATGTTCAACCAACTGGATTACCTCATCCAACTGCAAGAGGTTACTCGATGTTATCTCCACATATGCAAGCCTGGACCACTGCTCCGGAAGCCCGGGCGGCAAGACGTCTATCTTCTTCGAAAAGTCGTAGTTCATACCTGTAGACAATGCATTTGCAAGGCGGTCCAACAAAGACTCGATTGCTGACTGGTCCCAAAGGCTCGTCCCGGAAAGGAGCTTCTCCCACTTGGGGTGAATCTTGCTTTTGACCCACTCCCGCCCCTGGTGAGGAGAAAGATAAAGGCTTGCCAGTTCTTTTTGTTCAACGAGCAGCCTTTGACCTACCTCAAACAGGTCCCCGTAAGAACGCAACTCCGGGACTTTTTCGCTTAATGCGCCGCACAGCTCGTCGAGAAGAGGTCCTTTCCACTCGAGTTCCGGCGCGTACTTCTGGAGCAGTTCTTCCCAACTAGCCCGAAGAATGCCGACTTGTGCGTTTATCGCCGAGAACACAAACCCTAGTTTGACCAATGTGTTCCTGAGTTCATGGGCCAGGATTTCGCAGCTTTGTAAACGGTGGCGGGCAAAGTCCTTACTCGCCTGAGTGAGTTTTTCTCTGAACAATAAAGAGAGCAGTTCGGAGCCAAGGCTTTGGGATATATCCCTGATGATTCTGGTCGAACGATCTCCACGCTTCAATGTCCCCGGCTTAAAATGAATCTTTATAACGGCTGCAACCACGTTTTCGCTATCCTGCCAGATAGGGTTTCCCTGCCAATCGACCGGATATTGAATCTTTTCGATTGAATGGCCGTAGAGGCTCTTTTTCCGAACAAGCACGGGCTCCATGTGGAATTCATCTTCCCGTTCTCCCGAGAGTTGCTTTCTGACGCTGCGGGAGTCTTGCATCGGGTTGTCCGCCGTCCAGCTCATCTGCTTTTCGACACACCAACCCATTGCTTCCAGGGCACGGCCGGGCTGGTCCCTGTAATGCTCCCATTTTTTGCCGGGAGGATTGTAATCGGAGACTGCGGGCAGTCCCCACTCCAACTCATCCGAATCTTGTTGTTCGAGGCCTGACAGAACGCGCATGGCGATCAGTTCCGGCATCAGGCCGATCTTGTAAATTGTGCCCTTCGTAGCGTTATCCAGGCATGAAAGAACTGTGTTTATCATGGTCCGGCAGGTTGCAACGAGCAGATCGTCAGTATTTTCCATGCCTTTCTCCAGAACATATCTACATCTGAGGCCCAAAACGGTCGCAATCGGATTTGCAGCAGCATATCATCAGTCAGCACGTCTCAGATACTAATGTGGAAAATATTTCATATCAAGATAATCGAACATCACGGACAATCTCTGAATGTAATTTTTCAAAGCGAGGCGGCTGACGCTGACGCGGGGACTCGGGGACACGGGGATACGGAGACGCGGGGATACGGAGACACGGGGAAAAGCTTAGACAGGATTTGCAGGATTTACAGGATTGTAAAATCAACATGGACAATGAAAAGGCGGTATGGCTTAATATGGTCCGCATGCGCCGTAATCCGGGTCCACGCCGGGACCGTGAACTGCATTATCCCCTGCATGGCGGACTACACTATGGAATCAGTTGACGAACTTCGAAAAATCCTTGGCGAAATGAAAAACGCGGGCAAAATCCATCTTGCCCTTCTTTACGGGTCCTTCGCGAAGGGCGCACAACATGTTAGATCGGACATCGATCTTGCCGTCTATCTCAATGCGGCGACCCCCGAAGAAGAACTGGACCTGATCGACCGGATCCTTATGTCCGTCGATCGGGACGTCTCCATATTGCGATTGGACGACCAGGACGAATCCCCTTTTGTGGTGCAGGAAGCCCTCAAGGGAATTCACCTTGTGGACCCCGATCTCGAGAGACTCTACGAGGTAAGCCACAGAGTGCTGCACGAATGTGAGACCATTCGTTTTAGAAGAGAGATCAAATTGTTTAGACAGGACTAACAGGATTTGCAGGATTATATAGACACAAAGAAGCCAATAGCTAGAAGCAGACTCTCACTAACACACTATCATCACTATAAAAACGCGCCTCAACTACGTACAGTGTTGTAAATTGTCCACATGTTTGAAACGGGGTTGAGTGCTGGCGCGGATTTGCGGGCTGGGCTCAGGGTGTAAAACTGGACAAAAGGGCGGGGCTGGAAAAGTCCTTGCCTTGTGCATTGGAAACTTGTCAATCATTGACAAGTTTTGACAATGGGGTTATCCTTCTGAAAACTCAGAGAACAGGAGGTTGACATGCCCATGAATGTCAATTTAACACCACAGCTTGAAGACATGGTAAGGCAAAAAGTGGCGTCTGGCCTCTACACATCGGCAAGCGAAGTTGTCCGCGAAGCCTTGCGCCTCATGGAAGATCAAGATCAGGTCCGCGCGGCAAAACTCGC
>JBELAB010000143.1:0-6959 GCA_049509275.1 Syntrophobacteraceae bacterium
TTGCCGAAACCCGCACTCAGAAACTTTACAGGGATTATCTCCAGGAACTCTCAGCCCACGCGATCGACCACAGAGCCAATGAAATTCCACCCTGGCACGCAGCACGGCTCTTTTTTGAAATGTTCGATTTATGGACAGCCAAAGAATCATATGCCCAACTGGAAAGGGCCCGCGATCTTTTTAAAAGGTATCATGAGCCGGACAGGAGACCATACGTCTACGACCTGATGCCCGAAGTCGAATATCCAGAACGACATTTTTCCGAATTCGAAATCGACACGTTACTGGAAGGAATGGACCTTTCCTGGCTTAGATTTGGTAAAGAACAGCTTTCACCCTATCACGAAAAGATAAAAGCCCTTAACAGTCCTCTTCTCGTGGTCCCGCGGGAGGTCCAGGCCGAGCGAGGCATGGATCTGCTTCATGATGCTGCTGAAAGCCTGTGTGTGGGAGCAAAGCGATTGATCTACGAGAGGTTTTTCGAAGAGCAGGCAATGGCCTTCAAACTCTCGGGCGCCGAAGACAAGGCGCACTGGGCTTGGATAATTGCCCGCAATCTCTCCGGCCGATCCCCTGTGGGGAAAAACCCGGCCGTGTTGCAATTGGTGCGGTATTCGATAAGTTTCCACTGGGACGAAGATTTTATCTCTGATAAGGAGACTGAGAAAACGCCTACGCGGGAGCGCCGAACCGAATCGGGAATCATTCTGCCCTGAACGGGAAGATCCATATGGAAATCTCACAGATCAGAACCGCGGCCCATTCATGCGCCGTTGACATCACTGACCATGTAGCAGCACAATTAAAGAAAAAATCAGCCCAAACGGGCATCTGCCTGATTTACACCCCGCACACTACGGCCGGCCTCACGATAAATGAAGGGGCCGACCCGAATGTGATGGATGACGTTTTGAGAACCCTGGACACTATCGTTCCATGGCGGGGCGCCTACAAACACACCGAAGGCAATTCAGCGGCCCACATTAAAGCGATCCTGGTCGGGGGAAGCGTGCAGGCAATTGTCGAATCGGGAAAGCTGGTTCTGGGCACCTGGGAAAGAATATTCCTCCTGGAATTCGATGGCCCGAGGACGCGGAATATCTTTGTTCGATTCCTGGGCAGCCAGGCCTGCTGAATAATCTCACCCGTAAAGGAATTCCGGCAAATAGGGTTCAGAATTTTTATGCCTGTCCGGTGTTACCCATCTTTTTTCGCGCCACGGCGCTTAAAAGAGGAGTTCTGAAAGACCTCATGGCCAAGGCTAAGAGTTCACAGTCAGCAGCATCAAAACATGCCCCGGATCGCGCATTATTGCAGCAATTGTTTTTTCCGTTGCTGCTTCTTCTGGTTGTGTCCATATTCGGCACGCTGGGATTTTTCATCTTGGGCGGGGGCAAATGGAGCCTTTTCGATTGCGCCTATATGACGAGTATTACACTTACCACCGTCGGTTACGGAGAGATACTCGAGGACTTTGGTAGAAACGGCCGTCTTTTCGCCATGGTTCTGATGTGGGCCGGAATGGGGGTGGCTCTCTATGCAGTCTCGACGATCACCGGGTTTGTAGTCGAGCGTAAATTTTCTCGAATATTGAGGGAGCGTAAGATGGAAAAAAGCATTGCCGCGCTCAAAAATCATTTTATTGTATGCGGGGGCGGCCACACCGCTGTCAATGTGTTACGGGAGTTGATTAGCTCAAAGCGGTCCTGCGTGTGTATCGAACTAAAACCGGAGCGCATTGAATGGATCGCCGGCCAATTCCAGGGCCTCTATTACATACAGGGGGACGCAACTGATGAAGGTGTACTGCTGCGCGCCGGGATTGATCGGGCTACGGGTGTGCTGGCAGTGTTGGAAGAAGATGGTCACAACCTTCTGATAACGGTCCAGGCAAGGTATAGCAACCCTGAAATCAAGATCGTGGCGCGATGCCATGAAAACAATCTGGCTGACAAGTTCTACAGGGCCGGAGCTAATTATGTTGTGAATCCATCTTTTATCGGCGGCATGCGTATGGCCAGCGAGATGATCCGCCCTCATGCCGTCTCGTTCCTCGACCGGATGCTTAGAGGAAATGACGCAATTCGCGTCGAGGAAGTTACAATCGGCGAAGGATCGCCCTGGATCGGGCATTCGCTCCGAGAAATCGACATGCAGCGCAGGACCGGCCTGATTGCGGTTTCTTTGAAGCGTCCCGAAGATCCCGAGTTCACGTATAATCCATCCCAAGATGAAGTCCTGACGCCGCAATCGGTAATAGTGGTCATAGGAAATCCCGAACAGATTTCCAACCTCAGAAGATTCTGTGCAAATGAAAGTGACGATTGCAGTGTCCCTTAATTGACAGGAAATTATAACCGAAATACACAGTGGGGGAATTCTCGCCCATTGAGGCGGGGGAATATTCGAGGGAAGACCATGAGTGAGTTTCGTACCGAGACGGATAGCCTTGGGGAGGTACGGGTGCCTGCCGACAAGTTGTGGGGTGCGCAGACACAGCGTTCGCTCGAACATTTTAGCATCGGTGACGACCTGATGCCGCGCGAAATGGTGGACGCGTATGCTATCCTGAAGAAAGCTGCGGCATTCGCGAATCAGTGTAGCGGCCGGCTCACAAAGCAACAAAGGGACTCGATCGCCCTGGTTTGCGACGAAATCCTCGCCGGAAAGCATCGAGATCAGTTCCCGCTCCACGTCTGGATGACAGGCAGCGGTACCCAGTTCAATATGAATGTCAATGAAGTGATCTCCAACCGATGCTGTCAGATTGCCGGTACGCCTCTAGGCGGCAAATCCCCAATCCATCCGAACGATCACGTGAACATGTCGCAGTCCTCCAACGACACATTTCCCTCTGGTATGTACATCGCCGCCGGTATTGGAACCAGGCAAAGGCTGGCGCCCTCGGTGAAGGCATTGCGCGATGCCATCGCGGCCAAGGCCGAGTTGTGGAAAGACATCGTGAAGATAGGCCGCACCCATATGCAGGATGCGACGCCACTGACTCTCGGCCAGGAGTGGTCAGGTTATGCCGGCATGCTGGACGAGAGCCTTCGGTATATCGGGAACAGCCTTACAGGCATCTGGAGTCTCGCCCTTGGCGGCACGGCAGTAGGAACCGGGCTCAATGCAACGCCCGGATTTGCCGAAGATGCCGCTGCCGAGATCGCGCGCCTGACAGGGCTGCCCTTTGTAAGCGCAACCAACAAATTTGCCGTGCAGGGTGCACACGATGCTCTCGTAATGCTCTCCGGCGGGTTGCGCAGCCTGGCCGTTTCCCTTTACAAAATTGCAAACGACATCCGCCTTTTGAGCTGCGGGCCACGGTGCGGTTTTCACGAACTGAGAATCCCGCAGAACGAACCGGGATCTTCGTTCTTGCCCGGTAAGGTGAATCCGACGCAATGCGAGGCGCTGGCCATGATCGCAGTGCAGGTCATGTCCAATGACGTCGCCGTGGGCTTCGGCGGGGCTTCGGGCTATCTCGAGATGAACGTCTACAAGCCGCTGATGATAGCCAACGTCATGCAGTCGGTCCGCATTCTCACCGACGGCTGCCACAATTTCCGGACATTTCTGGTTGAAGGAACCGAACCTGACCTGATGCAGATCGACCGCTTTGTCCAACAGTCGCTGATGCTGGTCACGGCCCTGTCTCCACAAATCGGCTACGATAAGGCTTCTGAGATTGCGCACTACGCAAACGACCACGATCTGACGCTAAAAGAGGCGGCGCTAAAACTCGGCTACGTCAGTGAGGCGGACTACGACCGGATCGTCGATCCGAAAAAGATGGTCCATCCGTATGTGGCCGGCCAATGAATAATTACGCACGGGAGTCAACAAGCATTGGGGTGATTTGGATATCTGCGCAATTATGAAGGTTTTGGAGATGTGCAACGCATGAAGGGGAGTCGGACGAACCCGAAATGCCCTTCGAGATTCGTTGTTTGAAGGAGGTTGTCATGCCCGGCAGCTTTTATGATGTTCCAGTTGTTTCTCTCAAGACACGCATCGGATGGATCGGGACGGGGGTGATGGGGCTTTCCATGTGCAGGCACATTATGGAAAGAGGGTACAGCACCACCGTTTTCAACCGCACAAAGGAAAAAGCGCTCCCGCTCATCGAGAAGGGCGCCGCCTGGGTTGCTTCCCCTAGGGAAGCCACGGAAAAGTCTGACGTCATCTTTACCATGCTGGGGTTCCCTGAAGACGTGCGGGCGGTTTATTTCGGGAAAGGAGGCATTCTGGAGGCGGCCCGCCCGGGTGTTATTTTCGTTGACATGACCACCACGGAACCATCGCTGGCAGCGGAAATCTATCAAGCCGCCCGGGAACGGGGGGCCTTCGCCGTGGATGCCCCCGTCTCGGGTGGCGACGTGGGGGCGCGCAATGCCGCTCTTTCCATTATGACGGGAGGAGACCGGGAAGTGGTGGAGGCCATTAAGCCCATCCTGGAAACAATGGGAAAAAACCTCGTCCACCAGGGACCTGCGGGTTCGGGCCAGCATACTAAAATGTGCAACCAGATCGTCATCGCGGGGACGATGATCGGCGTGTGCGAAAGCCTCTTATACGGTTTCAAGGCGGGCCTTGATCTGCCGACGATGCTCAGTTCCATCCAGGGCGGCGCAGCGAAGTGCTGGGTCCTGGACAATCTGGCTCCACGTATACTGCAAAGAGATTTCGCTCCCGGTTTTTTTGTTGAGCATTTTATCAAGGATATGGGCATTGCGCTCAAGGAGTCGGCGCATATGGGCCTTTCTCTTCCCGGCTTGGCGCTGGTCCACCAGCTATACCTTGCGGTAAAGGCGCAGGGACACGGTAGGTTGGGCACCCAGGCGCTCATGCTTGCCCTTGAACAGATGTCCCGGACCGTGGTCCGGGAAAAAGGCTGAAAAGTGTGACTGATGATCCATCTTCACACCGGTTTTCTTCCATTGGTCCAGGGTGAGATCAGGTTTCACCTTATCAGCTCTTCACCATCCGCAGCGTCAATTGTTCGGCCTGTGAAAAGGCTCGCGAGCGAACGAACAGCGTGCAGAGCAGGCCGGTTGTCCCTGCCGTAGCAAACAGCATAGCGACGACGACAAACTGGTAGATGGCGGCCACTATCGGGTTACTGCCCGCGAGCACCATACCGGCCATCACTCCCGGAATCCACACAATCCCCAGAGATCGCAAATTATTGATGCTGGGGATCAGGCTGGCCTGCACAGCCGCTCGCACATAAGGCGCCACGACGACCGTCGGGGCGGCGCCCAGCGCCAGTCCCGCTTCGATTTGCCCGGTGTGCGCCTCAACCTCTGCCCGGAAACGATCCAGCGCCAAGGCCGTCGTGTTCATCGCGTTGGCGATGAGAATACTGCCCACCGGGATCAAGGTCGCCGGTGCTCTATCAATGGCACCCAGGCCGACCATGATACCGATGACCAGTCCCGCGCCCAGCAGAATCGAGCACACCGTCACCTGCAGGATGCCGGGAATGTGCCTGGTCCGTTGCGCGGCGATGACCGCCCCGGCCAGCATCATGCCCACAAGCACAAATGCACTGAGCCATTGAGCGCTCCCAAGAACGAGCGTCAGCAACAAGCCGACTATGATGATCTGGCTGATGCCGCGCACCAGTGCAATGAGTGATTCTTTCTGCATACGAATACCTGCCCGGCGCGCCAGGTGCGCGACCATCAGCGCGACGATGGTCGCGCTGACAGCTTGCGCTGCGAGCAACGCCATAGGGTCAGGGAAGAGCTGATTCAGCATGGAGCACCTCCTGGACTGTGCCATCCAAAATAAGCCGGCCTGCGTCAATCAAGATGGCGCGGTTGGTAATGCGCTCTGCTTGCGCCGTATCATGTGTGACCATCAGTGCAGTCAAATGCTGGTCGTGCAGGACGCGCGTCAGCAGCGCCTCAATCTCGCGTTCGGCCCGGTCATTCAGCGCCGAAGTCGGTTCGTCCAGCAGCAACACCTCCGGTTTGTTCGCCAGCGTCCGCGCCAGCGAGACGCGCTGGGCTTCGCCGCCAGATAGATTCAACACATCCCGGTGGGCAAACCCGTCCAACCCCACCTCTTCCAGAAGGCTGTCAATCTGCAACGCGAGCAAGTCTTCTCCATGCTGGCGCGGTCCAAAGCACAGATTCTCCGCTACAGTGCCCGGAAACAGGCAGGCCGACTGCATCATCATGCCCACCCGGCGTCGCAGTTCGCGCGGGGCAAGCTGGTGATAGTCCTCGCCGGCAAGATACACCGTGCCGCCGGTAGGTTCGTCCAGTCGATTAATCAGACGAAGGAACAACGATTTGCCCGCCCCGCTCGGCCCGACCACCGCCAGTATCTCGCCCTTCTTCACCTGTACACTGATATCGTTTACCAGTATCTTCCCCGCGATCACTCGAGAGAGATTCCTGGTTTCGAGAACTGTATCCCAGCCTGAATGCGCAGCAGAACCGGCGGGTGCGACATTACTGCTTGCACCCTCTTTGCGACCATTGGCTGTCATACGTTTCTCCAAGTTTGCGTTACGTACCCCTGGGCAGCCGCCAACCCCCTCATGAGGTTCGGTATTATTGCTCGTACAGTTTGGGATTCGGGAAAACCCCGCAGATCGTCGGTCCTTCAGGGCATGCCGGGCTGACAGGTGGGGGTTCAAAGCCGGCAGAGGAAGTTGCCGTGTCGATCATCATTGAAAAATATCGATCACCGTGTTGCATCAGGCTTCGCAGCGGGATTCGGTTCTTTGGATACCTGCTTTCCGGCGCCGAGGATTTGCTCTAAAACCAGTTCGTCAACTGTTTCCTCATGGAGTAACGTTTCCGCCAGCTTGTCCAACTTGTCCCTGGCGCCGTTCATGCCCACGATCTTACGAGATAACAGATCGAGTTTGACATCCGGTGCAACCGGTATTTTTGCGGAACTGCTCCAGGCTTGCGAGTATTTTCGCCGTCATTTTTGCCTTC
>JBELAB010000144.1:0-6939 GCA_049509275.1 Syntrophobacteraceae bacterium
GTATTTGTCATTGTGGCCGATCTGAAGAAGGCGCAAATAAAATGAGATGAAAGTGAGCAAATCGGGGCCGATAAGGGAAAAGGCATGTAACCGGTGAGGATTGTTCGAAACGGATTAAACAGTTTCTGTATAACCCATCGTAAAGCTGCCGTGTCTGGCAGGATGATGAAAAAGGGTTCTCTGGTTGGAGAAACGCCTGAAAATCGCTGATGAGTTCGTCATTCCGGCGGAAGCCGGAATGACGCCGGGGTGACGATTCCTTGCAACATGTCATAACTTTGTTGACAACGTACTAGATTAGAAATTGGATTGAAACAGATCACAAACTATTGTAATTGAAACCCGTAGTATTATTTTTCGCAAAGAGTCCCGCCCAAGGCGGTTGCGGGACTCATCCGGTTGTTTTTTCACTGTTTATCACAATATTTATGATTCTTAGAAGTTGCGGGGCTTTGTCAAATGCCGGATCTGCGCCGCCGGGATTTTCTGAAATTATTCGGAATAGCTGGAACAGGAGCGGTCCTGAGCGGCTGTGGCGAGCCGGCCACGCGGTATCTTATTCCTTACATTAATCCGCCTGAAGACGTTGTGCCCGGAAAGGCGGTGTACTACGCGACGACTTGCCGTGAGTGTCCGGCAGGATGTGGGATGCTCGCAAAGAACCGTGAGGGACGGATCGTCAAGGTGGAAGGCAATACGGCACATCCTGTCAGCGTAGGCAAACTCTGCATGAGAGGGCAGGCTTCGCTGCACGGTCTGTACAACCCCGACCGGTTCACGGGTCCGATGCAGCGAAATGAGGCCGGCGGCTTTGATACCATCACCTGGGAGCGGGGCGAGGCGATTCTGGCCGCTAAATTGTCTGAGGCGGTCCGAAAGGGTGACAGCGGCCGCATTGTCGTCATGACCGACCTGGTTACCGGATCTTTACGCGATCTGACGGGGTTGTGGCTGAGTGAAATGGGCCGGCAAAACGGTCATATAATGTATGAACCCTGGTCCTATGAGCCTCTGAAAAAGGCCAACCAGGCGGTTTTTGGCCGCGATGCCATTCCGACTTACCTGTTCGATGAACTCGATTTTCTCATCTCTTTTAACGCGGGCTTTCTCGAAACCTGGATATCCAATCTCGAATTTGCGCGCCAATACGGATCTTTTCACCCAATCAGCGGTGAGAGGAAAAATACCTTCGTCTTCGTAGGGCCGCGGCTTTCGATGACGGCAAACAATGCCGACCTATGGATTGCGACGCGCCCCGGAACGGAGTACGCGGTGGGGTTGGGAATCATTCGGGCAATCCTTGACAAGAATCTCGCGCCCGAGCTGCCTGCGAATCGGAGGGCGGCGCTTGCATCGATGGTTGGAAACTGGCCCGTCGACAAGTCGGCCGCAGTGGCCGGGTGCGATCCGGGCCTCATTGAAGCCGTCGCCAAAAGGTTTGCCGGGGCATTTCGCCCTCTCGCGATCGCTGAGGGCCTTTCTCAATGTTTGCCCAATGCAACCGAAACGGCCGTTGCCGCAAATATGCTGTGCACCGTAAAATCTGCTACTCTCTCAGCTATCGACTTCAACCGGGAATCCTCCCATACCCTGGCCGCCCGGGCTGATGAAGTCAAAACCCTTGCCGACCGGATGCGTTCCGGAGAGGTGGACGTTTTCCTCTTTCGAGGAGCGAATCCCGTTTTCTCGCTCCCCAAATCCTGGGATTTTGCCGGAGCGATGAAGGCCGTGCCTTTCGTGGCGGGGTTTTCTCCGGCGATTGACGAGACCGGCGCTCTGGCTCACTTGATCCTGCCTACCCATTACTCCTTCGAATCCTGGGGCGATTATTCACCAAGACCGGGAGTGACGGGGTTCATGCAGCCGGTTATGGGACCGGTTTTCAATACGAAGCACATGGGGGATATTCTGATCTCCACGGGCAAAAAGGTAAAGGGAGAAGACAGATTTCCCTTCAAGGATTTCTATGAGGCGCTCCAGGGCTATTGGGCGCGAATATCGTCCGAGGCCGGGATTGAATCATTCGATACCTTCTGGCAGGACATGGTCATGAGGGGCGGTTACTGGCCGGAGCAGCAGCCTGCATCCTCAACGCTTTCCCTGCCCGTGCCGGCGTTCGATTTTCCCGACCCGGAACTCAAGCCGCGAGCAGGTCTTCCTCTGGTCATCTATCCAACGATACAGTTCTATGACGGCAGGATGGCCAACCACATGTGGGTCCAGGAGATCCCCGACCCGATGACCCAGGCGACCTGGGGGGGATGGCTGGAGATTCATCCCGAGACCGCCGGGAAACTGAACCTGAAGAAGGGAGACCTCCTCCGGGTGAAAACGGATTATGGGACTATTCGAATTCCGGCCCTGCCTATCTACACCGTACCGGAGGGCGTCGTCGCAATACCTGCCGGCCAGGGGCATTCGAACTTCGGCAGGTTTGCAAACGGGCTTCCGGCAAATCCTTTCGAGCTTCTGGCGCCGGATATCGACCCGGTTTGCGGCGCTATCCTGCGTCAAGGGATGAATACGGAGATCGAAAAAACGGGTGAGACTTTCGATATTGCCAATACCGACGGAAGCTTCTTCCAGCACGGACGGGAGATGGCGGTGGCAATTAGCCTGGAAGAGCGAAACGCGATGGCGGCGTCCGGAGAAAAGCCCCACATCTATTACCCCATGCCCGATGGCTATCAGAAGTCAAAAGATTTCTATCCTCGTCAAATGTATAAAGAATATCGGTGGACAATGGTCGTGGACCTCGACCGCTGCATTGGCTGCGGCGCCTGCGTAGCCGGATGCTACTCTGAAAATAATGTTGCCGTCGTAAAACGGGAGCAGGTCCTCAAGGGACGCGAGATGTCCTGGATAAGGGTCCAGCGGTATTTCGACGATGACGGAAAGGCCGCCAAATGGCTGGTAATGCTTTGCCAGCATTGTGACAACGCGCCGTGTGAGTATGTGTGTCCCATTTTCGCGCCGCATCACAGCCAGGAAGGGCTCAACAACCAGGTTTACAACCGCTGCTTCGGAACTCGTTTCTGCTCTCAAAACGATCCCTACAAGGTGCGGCGCTTCAACTGGTTCACCTTCACCCGGCCGGGATCGCTCAAGTGGGCGCTCAATCCCGACGTTACGGTTAGACAGAAAGGCGTAATGGAGAAATGCTCCTTCTGTGTCCATAGAATCATAGAGGCAAAACTTGACGTTAAGGTAAAAGGCCGCGAAAGATTGCGCGACGGGGACTTTACGACAGCCTGCGCACAGACCTGCCCGACCGGCGCCCTGATCTTCGGCAGCCTGCTTGACCCGGACAGCAGGGTTTCTCAGTTGATCAACGATGTCAGGGCTTACCAGGTGCTGGCGCATCTCAATACCAAGCCTGCTGTGATCTACCTAAAGAGGGTGACTCAGAAGATTACGGTGTGATTCAGTTTTTTAAGGGACCTGCACAATGGGGGCGAAAGTTTCCAATGGGGTGAGCGAGGCGGCGGGGCCGCACAACCTGACTACTTACAGGGCGGTAGACGATCAGATACTGGGCGCCATGTGGAATCCCGGCGGTTTTTACTGGCTTTGTCTGGCGATTACCGGGCTGGGCGTTCTTATCGGTGCTTTTTCCTGGGGGTACCAGATTGCAACGGGCCTCGGGATGGCCAATATTACCCACCCCACGATGTGGGGCTCTTACCTGGTGAACTTTGTATTTTGGGTAGGCATCGCCCATTCAGGCACCCTTATTTCGGCCATTTTGTTTCTATTTCGCGCATCCTGGAGGACTACCATTTCCAGGAGTTCCGAAGCGATGACCGTTTTTGCTGTAATGATAGCCGGGCTGTTTCCGCTCATTCACCTGGGGCGCGTTTGGTTGGTTCACTGGATAATTCCATACCCGAACCAACGGAATTTATGGCCCAATTTCCAGTCGCCTCTGGTGTTCGACGTGGTTGCAGTCTCTACATATCTAACCGTCAGTTTTCTATTCTGGTACACCGGAATGGTCCCGGACCTGGCGACCATCAGGGACCGCACTGCCGGAATAAGAAACAGGATATACGGCTTTTTCTCACTTGGCTGGCGTGGGTCGAGCCGGTCCTGGAAACATTACGGGACCGCCTACCTGCTGTTTGCGGCCCTTGCCACCCCGCTCGTCATTTCCGTGCATAGCGTCGTTTCCTGGGACTTCGCCCTGGGCATCGTTCCGGGATGGCACAGCACGATATTCGCTCCCTACTTCGTTGCGGGCGCGATTCATTCCGGGCTTGCGATGGTCCTGGTGCTTCTCATCCCGATGCGCAAGATATTCAGGTTCGAAAACCTCATCACGATCGATGTGCTGGAAAATATCGGCAAGACGATCATCCTGACGGGCCTTATCGTCGGCTACTCCTACATGGTCGAACATTTCATCGCCTGGTACGGAGGCGGCAAGGCCGAACAGGCCCAGTACATGTGGCGGATGACAGGCTATTATTCCTGGTGCTTCTGGGTGATGATCGTCTGCAATGCGGTCGTTCCGATAGCCCTGTTCTTCAAGAAAGTCAGGACCAGCATACCGGCCCTGTTCTCGATAGGCGTTCTGGTGCTGATAGGAATGTGGTTCGAGCGGCTGGTGATTATTGTGGGGTCGGAGGCTCATGAATATGACCCCTACTCATGGGGTCTTTATAAGTACCCGTCCATAGTTGAATGGGGCATCCTTGTAGGTTCTTTTTCACTTTTCTTTTTCCTTTTCCTCCTTTTTGCAAAGTTTCTTCCCACGATTGCCATAACGGAGGTAAAGGAGGCGATACCCGTTCCGGTCAGAAAAAAGTAAGAGGAAACCTCGATGGCTAAAAAGCTGGCTGTAATCGGGATTTTCGCATACCTCAACGAGGTTGTTTCGGCTGTAGAGGGCCTTAGGAAGCAGAAGGTCCCTATCGAGGCGGTTTATTCCCCGATGCAGGTTAGAGAAATCCGGGAAGCGCTTGGCGAACCGCTCCTTGGATTCGGCCGTTTCTTCACCCTGACCGGAGGAATTCTTGGAATCCTGACCGGGATTTTCCTTGCCTGGTACACAGCCGCCCAGTGGCGGTTCATAGTGGGCGGCAAGCCTCCGATCCCGGTAATACCAGCAGTTATACCGGCATTCGAGTTTCTTATTCTAATAGCTGTTCTTTTTACGCTGGCAGGTTTGCTTTTTCTGAACAGGATGCCGAAAATGCGCCTTCCCGCACATTACGACAAGCGATTCAGCCAGGACCGTTTCGGGATTTTGGTTTATTGCACTGATGGCGATCTCGAGTCGGTTTCGAGCATCTTGAAGGACCTGGGCGCCGAGGAGGTCCGTCAGATTGAAGAATGAGATTTACCCCGAAATCGAGCTTGCAAAAAAGTCTCTCAACTGGGGAACACTCAAAGCGTTGAGCCTGGTCCTTTTTTTTATAGGCGCGGCGGCTTTTTTCTACCAGCTCTTTGGGGGTGACGCCAAAAGGGCCTGGTCCGCGTATCTGACCAACTATGTCTATTGGACGGGCCTTGCGTTCGGGGCTTTTCTGCTCTCTCCGGTTCTCGTTTTGACAAACGCGACCTGGGGTAGGCCGGTAAAGAGATTATCAGAATCAGTCGCCTTTTTTCTCCCCTTTTCTTTCATTCTGCTTTGGCCTCTTTTCTTCGGAAGGGCGAATACTTTCTGGTGGGTGCTCCATCCGGAAGAACAAAAAGCTCCATGGCTGAATACGTCCTTTTTCTTCGCGCGCGAAGGCATCGGGCTGCTTGCCGTGACTGTCACGGCGTTGCTGTTCGCCTATCATTCCGTCAGGAGCGACATGGAATATATGGAGGGGGTTTCTAGCGCGCCGGACCGCCAACGCGCTCAGTACACCCTTTCCACCGTATACGTCATCCTCTATGCGTTCATTATGACGCTGGTGGCGTTCGACATGATGATGTCGCTCAGCCCGGAGTGGTTCAGCACGCTTTTCGGGGCATATTACTTCGTAATTTCCTTCTACGCGGGGCTTGCGTTTTTGGCCGTTCTATCCACATTTGCCGTCAAAAAAATGGGTATGGGCAAGGCCATCGACAAGAAGCAGTTTCACGACATCGGCAAGCTCATTTTCGCCTTCTGTGTGGTTGGTTTGGATTTTTTCTATGTTCAGTTCCTGGTCATCTGGTATGGCAATCTGCCCGATGAGACCCGGTACGTGATCTGGCGCGTTATTTACGATCCATGGGCAGCGCTGGCGTGGACGGTGCTCATTGTGCTTTTCATTGTCCCATTCGTGGTTTTGCTCCTAAGAAAAATAAAGATGAAGCCTGTCCTTATGACGGCGATATCGATCTGGATTTTGATCGGGATCTGGTTGGAAAAATTTCTGCTGGTGACTCCTTCGTTGGTGAAGAGCGGGTCGCTGCCGCTCGGAATATTTGAAGTGCTGATTACCATGGGATGGCTTGGGCTTTTCGCCTTCTGTGTGTGCACTTTTTTACAGAGATACCCGGTGCTGGCGGTTTCCGACCCCAAACTTGCTGCGGCGCTCGAGCCCGAACAGAAGGCGCCGCACCTGGCGTGAGGTCCCGGATGCGCGGTAAGCGTTTGAATAATTTCTGCTGTCATCGACCGAGAGAAAATGGCTGAAGACGCCAAGGCGACGAGAAAAGAAGCGAGGTGGTGGACGGGGTGGTTCGTTGCAACCGTTCTGCTTGTGCTCACCCTTGTCTACTTCTACTACCTTTTCCCGGGACAGGACATCGGACCGGTCCAGCCGATCTATTTCAGCCACCGGATACACGCCGGCGTTAAACAGATCAACTGCCGTTTCTGCCATCCTTATGTCGAGCGCTCGGAGCATGCGGGACTGCCGGAAGTCGAAAAATGTTTCTTTTGCCATAAATATATAATTCCGATGCACCCCCAGATTGTCAAAGAAAAGCAACATCTGGACGACAAAGTTCCAGTCCCCT
>JBELAB010000145.1:0-6905 GCA_049509275.1 Syntrophobacteraceae bacterium
TGAATGTGCTGAAAATCGTGGATGGTTACTCGAAAGTGGAGATGAAATTCCACCCGGACATGGAGAACCTGTTCGGAAAGGCGCACGGGAACCCTTGCGGCGGCGCTCAAGACGCCACCACGACGCAGAGGAGAGCGAGGGCCTGGAGGGCGATGGGGAGACACGGGGACAAAACAGTCTCCCCTTCTCCGCGTCTCTGCAGTGACGGTTAGTGAGTTTTTAACCAAAGGGCCGCATTCAATACTCCCCTCAACCCGCACAGGTGGGATGGACGTTTGTCCTTAAACTGCCCCAACTGGTCCGATCGGCATTTTTGTTGCGGGTTTCGATCAGAATATCTATGATTTATAGAATCCTTCTCACTCAGCACAAAAGCGGTGGATTGATTGCGTGACGGCGAAAAAGAATACTCTGGGACCTTAAACCCTGCATTATGAGGTGAAGCAATGGATGAGGAAAAGATTTTAGAGCGGATAACGATAAACCCCAGGGTATTCGGGGGAAAACCAATCATAAGAGGGAGGCGGCTTGCTGTTGAGCATGTCCTTGGAATGCTGGCCGCAGGAGACAACCCTGAAACCATTCTTGAAGGCTTCCCGTGGCTTGAACCAGAAGACATTCAGGCCTGCCTCATCTATGCCCGCAGGCTCGTTGGACATGAGAGGGTAGAGCCGCTCCTTCTGGAGACGGGAACGTGATAGTCCTTTTGGATACTTGCGTTTGGGGTGGTGCTGTTAAAGACCTTCGATCCGCCGGGCATGACGTTGTATGGGCTGGGGACTGGCAAGAAGACCCCGGCGATGAGGAGATCCTTACCAAAGCACACAGCGAGGGCCGTGTGCTCGTAACGCTCGATAAGGATTTTGGCGAACTTGCCATCGTCTACGGACGTCTCCACTCAGGGATTTTGAGGCTCGTTAATCTACCAGCAAGACAACAAGGACTTGTAGCAGCACGGGTGCTTGCACTCTACGGAGACGAATTGCGCTCAGGCGCCATCGTCACGGTGGATGCCCGAAGAATCAGGATACGACCGCCGTACAGGGAGGAACCATAGAATGGCCTCAAAGCCTTTGCATAAGGTGGTTACACCACCTGGGGATTTGCATTTCTGCTCACAGGACGCCATAACCGTGTTCACATGACGTGCAATAGTTCGATTACGACAGATCGCTTATGCTGTCTTTTGGGCGTAATGCGCCTCGGAGGCGAAAGAAATCGGTTCTCGACGGTGAGGATTTCTATGCATAGGGGCTAAGTGTGGCTGATCGATCTCGATCCGGCAGTCGGCTCAGAAATCAGGAAGACCAGGCCCGCAGTCATTGTCAATGACGATGCGATTGGATTGCTGCCGATGAAAGAGCTTCTCCCCGGTTAAAATCCAGCGCTTCTTTCAAAGTTTCTCTTTTGTACACGAGGGCTCCTTTCATACCTGCCCGGATTAAGAACGCAATTAAAAGCGCAATTTACCGCTGATGGAAATATCAGTCGCTTCCCAGACGAATTCAAGTTTATTTGATTGACACTGCCAATGCCTGCCCCGGACCTGATCCGGTCTCACCATGCAGGGAACAGGAAGGTCGAACCGGCCGTATTTATGAAAACGTGCACTAATGGCTCGTTTCGGTAGGCAGGCCGGCGTCCTGCCAGACGGACCACCCGTTTACCAGCACATCGACGTTTGAGTATCCTCTGGCGGATAGCTCCAGGGCAACCTCTTTGCTCAGCGAACAGCTTTCACCGTCGCAATAGGTGATGATCAGCGAATCCGGCGGGACTTGCTCCATAATGGCGGGCAATGATCCCTCGAGGCTTTCCGCAGGCAGATTGAGCGCCCCTTTGATATGGCCGGAACGATAGACTTCCACCGGCCTCGCGTCGATAAACACGGCCCCGTTTGTGAGGAAGAGGGCCCGCGCCTCCTCGATCGAGACAACCGGTTCCCCGGCTGTTTTTGAGCCGCTCAAGCCGGCTTCGGGGGACCCAACCAGCGGCAATCCGCCTTGCCTGAAATGATTCACCGAGAGCGAAAGAGCGGCCGCGATCAAGATAATCACAACGCTTTGCCAGAGGACTTCCATGATGTAGTTGTTTCGGTAAGATGTTTTCATACTAGCCCGATGATGGAGCGGGAAGCAGGGAGCAGGGAGCAAAAGCTTCCCTCCTCTCGTTTTACAATCCCTTAATCCTTTAATCCCGGCTTATAGAGGCAAAGGGGCTCTTCGGCCAGGTAGTTGCCTGCGATCTCGTAAGCCCTTGCGCGGCATCCGCCGCACACTCTTATGTACTCGCATTTCCCGCACTTGCCTTCATAGCGTTTCAGGTCCCGCAGGTCACGGAAAACCGGCGAATTGAGCCAAATCTCCCTGAATGATTTTTCCCGAAGGTTTCCGGAGTCCACCTCCAGGTATCCGCAGGGCTGCACCTGCCCCACATGGGATATGAAGACAAAGCTGCTCCCTCCGAGGCAGCCCCGCGAAACGGCGTTCAGCCCAAAGTTCTGGAAGTTTATTTCCCTGCCCTCCGATTTGGCCCTCTGGCGAAGGATCCGGTAATAATGCGGGGCGCAGGTGGCCTTGAGCTGTAAGGGCGCCTTGCCCTCCTGTTCGTAGAACCAGTGAAGCGTTTTTTCGTATTTTTCGGCGCTGATGGCCTCTTCGGCCAGGTCTTTCCCTCTTCCCATCGGCACCAGCATGAAGATATGGTGTGCGGCCGCACCGAGCGAGACGGCCAGTTCGTGGATCTTTGGGAATTCCTCGATGTTTGCTTGTGTTATGGTCGTATTGACCTGGAAATCCAGTTTCGCTTCCCTGGCCGCGGCAATCCCATGCAAGGCGCTTTCGAAGGCCCCTGGAAGCTTTCGAAATGCGTCATGGGATTTGGCTGTGGCCCCATCGAGACTGACGCTTATCCGCTGGATGCCCGAGTCGATCATCTTTTGGGCGATTTGCAGCGTAAGCAGGGTGCCGTTGGTGGCCAGGGTCATCCGAAAACCCAGGCTATTGCCGTATTGCGCGATATCGAAAACATCCGGGCGAAGCAGCGGCTCTCCACCCGTCAAAATGACGATAGGCCGGGCGACTTCGGCGATTTCGTCCAGCACTCTCCGGCACTCAGCCAGGGTGAGTTCCCCTTCGTAAGGGTGGTCCCGGGCGGCGGCGCGGCAATGAACGCACGCCAGATTGCAGGAACGTGTAAGCTCCCAGGCTACAAGACGCAAGTTTGCCTGAAGAGTTGCGCCGGTTGCCGCAGGGTGCGGGCGGTCTTTTATTGCGGCGTGGTGTGTGTTCATTTCCTCAACAACCGGGCGGCATCCTTTGCAAAGTAAGTCAGTATGAAATCGGCCCCTGCGCGAACGATGCAGGTCAGGATTTCCATCATTATGCGGTCCCCATCTATCCACCCGTTTGCGGCGGCGGCTTTCACCATGGAGTATTCTCCGCTCACGTTGTATGCGGCGACCGGTCTGTCGAATTGCTCCCTGATGCGCCTGAGTATGTCCAGGTAAGCCATGGCCGGTTTGACCATGACTATGTCCGCACCCTCCTCTATATCCAGGGCTACTTCCCTTATGGCTTCATCCGTGTTGCACACGTCCATCTGGTAGGCGCGCCGGTCGCCGAACTGGGGCGCCGAATCGGCTGCCTCCCGAAAGGGTCCGTAGAAACCCGAGCAGTATTTTGCCGAATAAGCCAGGATGGCGGCGCCGTCAAATCCGTCGTCGTCGAGCGCTTCCCTTATTGCGGCAACGCGGCCGTCCATCATGTCCGACGGGGCGATTACGTCAGCCCCCGCCCTGGCTTGAGACAGCGCCACCTTGGCAAGTATCTCAAGGGTGGCGTCGTTGTCCACCTCATTTCCCTGGAGAATGCCACAGTGGCCATGGCTGGTGTACTCGCAAAGACACACATCGCCAATGACGGTAAGTTCGGGCCAGGCGTCCTTGATTGCGCGCATGGCCTGCTGGACCGGGCCGTTTTCCGCGTGCGCCTCAGAGCCGCGCTCATCTTTTTTTTCCGGCAGGCCGAAGAGCAGGACACCGGGTATATCGAGTTCCACCACCGAGCGGACTTCTTCGATGAGCCTGTCCACCGAGAACTGGAAGACCCCGGGCATCGATTGCACGGGATTCTTTACGCCGCTGCCGGGCACAACGAAGAGAGGATATATGAGTTGATCGACACTGAGCCTGGTTTCTCGTACCATTCGCCGCAGATTCTCGGTACGCCTGAATCTTCTTGGTCTGTAATCAGGGAAATACATCCGGCGCCTCCTAAGTTTTACAGGGTTCAATTATAAACCGGTTTTCATCCGCAAACACCGATGAGTATTCCACGCCAGCGCAAAAAGCGCAGAATTTTGCGCACACAATCCTGCGGCCTCCCCTGCGGGCGCCGCCAAAGCCGATCTCAACAGCCCGCCCACCCACCCGCGAGGCGGGTGCCACCGCCCTACTTCGAGAATTTACCAAATCTATCACCGGGTTTCACGTTGGCGGCCGAAGCCCATGCCGCCGCATCGATTTTCCCCGCCGAAGCGGTACGAACTTTGGCTACGAGCAGTTCCCCTCCCGCAACCGCTATTCTCACACCCTTTAGATCAAGTCCTGTGATCGTCCCCGGCGCAACGTCGATCTCCCCGCCGATTTTTCCCGGCACGAAGCCCGCGCCATAGAAGCGCACCATCTCTCCATTCAACTGTGCGTGAGCCCCGGGCTGAGGGTCGCACCCACGGATGAGATCGTAAACCTGCCGGCCGGCGCCGTTCCAGTCAAGACCCGCAACCCTGTCGTCGCACGGAGGTTCGTATGTGGCTTGCGAATCGTCCTGAGCAATCCAATGGGCTTTCCCCTCCCGAATGAGTTTTACCGACTCGACTATCGCTTCCACTCCCATCGGGAAAAGGCTGTTGAAGTAGAGTGAGCCGGCGGTGTCCTGCGGACCGATATCGACCTCTTTTTGCAGCAATATGGGACCCGTGTCTATCCCGCCGTCGGGCCAAAAGATGGTCAATCCGGTCCGTTTGTCTCCCATTATCAGCGCCCAGTTTATTGCGTTGGCTCCCCGATGGCGCGGCAGTATCGAAGGATGGTAGCAGATGGCCCCGTTGCCGGCGGCGCTGAAGTAGCGAGCGGGCACAATGCTTGTGACGAAGGCAAGCACCACGAGGTCGGGCCGCAACCCTGCAAATTCGCTGAAAACCTGCTCGTCCCTGTAAGTTTTTGGCTCGACGTTTCTTATTCGCTTAGCCAGAGCTGCTTCTTTCAGCGGGTCCGGTTTCGCCCCCGGCTTTTCCATCGGCGTGTACACCGCTACGACATCTTCACCTGCGTCCAGCAGCGCTTCAAAGGTTGCGGCCCCAAAAGGCGCCTGTCCGATCAAAATGATGCGCATCCGCTGCCTCCTCCCATCCCATCGTGAACTTAATCAGGACCTGCCCTCGTGAACTTCCTGCCGGATTCGCCCTTCTCAGGGTCCGAATCCGATTCGCCCTCAACCCCGCCCGGGTAGATCACTTCCTTGCGGCCCCAACTGGGTTGTTGGAAAAACGCCTGGCTGCGGATCCCGCAAGGTTCCTGCAAGCAAATGCGACACTCCGGGCCGATACAGGGCTCGACATGAATCATTGCCTCTCCCACTCCAGGCAGTTGGGTTTTTAGAAGCTTCTCCATCTCCATAACTTCCCTGTGCGCATCCTCGAGACTTAAACCGCGCGGGAGGATGAGATGGAAGTCTATGTAGATTTGCCGGCCCGAACGCCATGCGCGCAGGCGGTGGACATCTATCCATTCAGGTTTTCGGTGCTGCGCGATAATCGCGCTGATCTGATCGAGCAATTCAGGGTCGTATGCATGCATGAGGCGCAATGAAGACTGATGGACCAGCCTGGCGCCAATGAAAAGGATGTTTGCCGCAACTGCGCAGGCCACTGCTCCGTCCAGGAAGTACCATCCGGTTTGCCGGACCAGCCACAGTCCGATAAGCACGCCCGCCGTAGTGTAAACATCCGTCAGGATATGCTTGCCGTCTGCGGAAATGGCCATCGACCGCGTGCGTTCTCCAGTGCGGATCAGGGCCTTTCCCAGCCAGAAATTTACCAGTGCGGTCCCTAAAAGGATAAGAAGGCCGAAATCGAGTTCAGGCAGCGCCCTGGGTTCAACTATCCTGGGCAGCGCCTCCCATAATATTCCTCCTGCCGCCAGGACGATCAGCGCCCCTTCGAAGCCCACCGAGAAGAACTCGATTGTCCCGTGTCCGTAAGGGTGGTGTACATCAGGGGGTTTTGAGGCCAGCAGAACGCTCCACAAGGCAAATCCGCTGGCGACCACGTTTATTATGGATTCGAGCGCGTCCGAAAGGATTGCAGACGAACCGGTGAGCCGATAAGCATAGAACTTCGACACCATGAGAAGCACGCTGACGGAAACCGACAAGGCCATCATCGAAAGCCGTTGTTTCTTTTCTGCTGCTGCGTTGGGCCCTTCGTCCATCGGCATTTCCGCAAAGCGCCGCGCGCCGGCGTCATTCAAGTCCATTGATCCGTTCATTCACTTATAAGCCATTGCAACCGGACCGGCAAGAAGGCCGTTCAACAGGAGGCCTCCGCCTTGCTTTTAGACTGCTCGCGCTCCTCGCGCCGCAGTCTGGCCATGCAGTTGCGCCGTATGTCTTCCTCGGTTTCCAGGATAAGAGGCGGGATCTGCACCGGCCGGCGGTCTTTCCCCAGGGCCACATAGGTAAGGTATGCCGAAGCGGTTTTTCGGATTTCTCCCGTTAGCAGGTTTTCCGATTCCACCAGAACGCCGATCTCCATCGAGGATCTACCGGCCAGGTTAAGGCTGGCTTTAAAAGTAACGAGGTCCCCGATGAAAATGGGCTGATGAAAATCGAGCCTCTCGATCGAAG
>JBELAB010000146.1:0-6899 GCA_049509275.1 Syntrophobacteraceae bacterium
CCCCCCGTCCCCGCCTCTCTACGTCCCCGCGTCATCTTCCATGTCGCAGAAAGTTTTTATAGCTTCGGGAATCAGCTTTCGAATGAATGAATGCCGGTCACCTTCAAATTCGGCTGCATACTGTTCGTAGAGCGGGTGGGCGCCGGAAAGGGCTGGAGTGTTATGCCTGGCTGGCGAAAACTGATCCTGGAATGCCTGGATGAGGTCGACCAGGGGGACCTTCAGGAAGGGGTAATCATCGAGCCAGCCCAGCCGGTACATTGCCTCGAAGCGAACGAGGTCGAGCAGGAAGAGCGTAATGTCGGTCACATTCATTTTAGGTTCGCTGTCGAGGTAATGGAACCGATGAGCGAGGCCAAGTCCCTTCATTCCCATGATAAGCTCATAGAACGCCGAGGATGAATCCTCGCTCCCGCGGACCAGGTACTTGATTACCTGATTATCAAGCCGGCGGACGGAGGTATTCTCGTCAAACGAAATTCCGAAACGGCGCCCCCATGGACTGAATCCTTTCTTGGCGTCAATGCGCCGCCTGCATTCGCTGATGTAGAGTAGCCTGCCCATTAAACCCCCGAAACGATTCAAAAAACATCCGCCGAAAATACATATAGCTCGACGTCTTCGTCTTTCCAGGCTTCCTCCGGGAGTCCGGCCTTGTTACAGGTCCACTTGAGAAACTGTTCCCGGTTCCAGTTGTGTTCGGTTGCAACCTGCGGCAGAAGAAGGCCTGACCGGGTTCCTCTGCGGATGAAGAGTCCATGTTTTCCAATTTCGATTTCCGAAAGATCGCCGATCCGCCGCATCGGGGTCAGAACGGATATCTCTATGTCGATCTTGTCAAGTTCATCTTCGGCGATGGCGCAAAATCGAGGGTCCCCGAAAGCGGCTTCAACCGCCATTCTCTTGATGGTTTCCCAAAGAGGCGCGCGGGCTTCGATCATTCCTATGCACCCGCGCAGGTCCTTGCCCTTGTGGATGCAGACGAATGCCGCCCCCGGTTCTTTAAGCCTGGGGGCCTCCACCGCAATATCGGGCATGGCTTCACCCATGCAGCGGCAGCGGATAGCATGAAAAGCCACTTCACGAAGCTTTTCCTTTTCTTCGGCGCTCAATCCCAGATCCACCCCCGCTTTGCGGGCATTAGAGCTTTTGGTCTTCTTCATCGCTTAAATCTCGCTCCGGTAAATTGCGGCGGCGGCATACCCGACAACCCCGGACCTGTCACCGGTCACATCACCCGAATTAGCGTAGTTGAGCACTTTGCATCGGTCCGCACCGAGCCTTTTGGCTGCAAGCATCATGGTGATAAGCGGTCCAGCCCCGCAAGCCTGGGTCCTCTTATTTTCCACTTCAGCGGCCAGCCCCTGCGGATCGAAGCAGTTCAGCCGCTCCAGACAGACCCCGTCCAGCAGCATCGCTTTCTCGTAAGGATAGTAATGCGACAGATCGCTGCTCGCGATAATCAATACCCGCTTGTGGCTGCACGCCTCCGCAATTGCTTCGGCCAGCTCGAGGCAAAAATCGTAGTGATGGGTCCCCATTATGACGGGCGTCAGACTGAAGGTGTCCAACACTATCTGGAGGAAGGGGAGTTGGATTTCAAGGGAATGCTCCCTGGAGTCGGCTTGCGGGACGTAGTGTATGATGGCGGTGTTCTTATAGAGCTCATCAATGAGCTCGCGGTCCAGAGGGACAATGCCCAGGGGGGTGCGGTATCCGCCCAGATTGTAGATGCTCGCTCCGGCGAAACTTGCCTGGTGGCTGGGAGCGAGTATGAGCACCCGTTCAAAGCGACTCTTCAAAAGGAGCTTATAAGACCAGGCAGCTACGCTTCCCGAATAGATATACCCCGCGTGCGGAACGACAAGACCGGTAAGCTCTCCCTCCGGATCGGACGGGCGGACCCGGTCGAGATACCTGAGAAGCTCCTTTTTGAGCAGCGCAGGATCGGACGGGTACCAGGTCCCGGCAATTACCGATTCCCGGATTTTTGCGGCGCTCATGTTTGCCCTTGCCTCTTTTCCCGCCGCCGTTCTAAGCGGCCATCGGAGACAACTGCGGTGAATCCTCAGCGAGTTATTCGATCCTGGGCGACAACGTCCACTTTATGAACCACCATTGGGCGTCCGGGTCCTTGTCCAGGCAGACGATCCCCCCGTTCTGGAACTTGAAAATAAGCCTTTCAGCCGACCCGGTAATAAGAAAGCCGGCAAGCCGTTCCATGAAAGGCAAATGCCCTACGAGCATGAGATTATCGCCGGTTCTCAGCGTATTTGCAACTGCGGCGACATCATCGAGAGGATCAATGCCTGAAACCGGCTCGACTTTGCTCATTTCTCCCCGAAGCGCCTCGGCAAAGATTTCCGCTGTCTGCCGCGCTCTCTTCCTGCCGCTGTGCCTTATAGCCGCAGGCCGCACACCGTAGCCCGCTGCGACCGCCGCTATGCGCTTTACATCTGCATAGCCTTCCTGAGACAGGCCCTGCTCGGGGTCCTGTTCTTTCGAGAGACTTTTCCCATGCTGAACAAGGTAGAGCGCCATATTTTTCCCCCCTCTCCGAATTTAGGAATTCAACGGGGCTGTTGCAAAAATCTGCCGGCAAGCAAACCGGGCGGATAAGTCGCGGACATCTGTGTCCGGTGAAAAGAGAAGGAAATGTAGACCCCGCAGGTGACCCAATAGTGTAGCTTCGAAGGCAGGACCTATTCTGAGGACTGGAACGGGTGAATCGGCATATCGGTGAAAAGGTAAATCCGTGAATTGGTTTTTTCCCGTTAACCTTTGACGTATTCACTTTCTTTCATTGCCTGACAATGGTGCTTGATGTTCACTCCCTTGACCATAAAAATCACGCTTTCAGCAATATTGGTCGCCTGGTCGGCGGCGCGTTCGAGACATCGGGCGGCTATAATGGTCTCGACCGACCTTTGCACGGCGGGCGCCTCGTTGGCCATATAGTCCAGAGAATCCTTTAGGATGCGGTAATTGAGATCATCGGCAATATCGTCCATTTTGCAGACATCCGTGGCAAGGTCCGCATTCTGGTTCACAAAAGAAGATATTACAGTGCGCAGCATGTCAAGGGCGGTATCGCCAAGCTCCTCGAGGTGGAGATTGCGGGGAAGAGGCGGGTGACTGTTCAGGGTTCGGGTCCTTTGAGCGATGTTTACGGCCTGGTCTCCTATGCGCTCGAGTTCTACCGCGATCCGCAAGTTGCCGATTATGAATCGCAAGTCCCGCGCCATAGGCTGATCGAGAGCGAGAAGTCTAAGCGAGTGGCGGTCCACTTCCACTTCCAGCAGATCGATTTCCCGATCCCCGTCCAACACTTCTTTGGCCAGACCGTCGTCCCTTTCCACCAGAGCCTTTATAGATTTTTCCAGGGCTTTTTCGGCCAGGGTCGCCATCTGGAGGATTTTCATTTTGAGCTGTTCGAGATCGGAGTGGAATCTGTTTTCCATTTCTTAACAACTCCAGCGGCCCAACTTTACCAATGAGTTTCGGATTGGTTTGGATTCTAATCTCAAAAAATAAGCGGATTCAACATAAATCTTAATAATCACTAAAAATAATACGCGGCATCGTATCCTAAATTCCTGAATCCCATTTTCGATATGTACTTTGGGGGACGATTCTGGTATTTAAGAACCCCGCAGTAGATCGATAGCGTTCATCCGGAAGCGTCGAAACGAAAACGTATAACCGGCAACGGACGCAGGCACTACGCCCATCTGCTGATACCAGGAGGATTTATGCCCAGACGTTTCATTATCGTGCTCGCAGCTCTTTTTTTGGTTTTTGTCTTTTCACCGTTTGCGCCCACCAAAACCATTTCAGCAGCTCAGGAAGAGATGATCGTCGGCACTGTTGTCAAGCACGGGAAGGTGTTCGTAATTGAGACCGATGAAGGCGATTACATCGCCAAGGGCAAGGACCTGTCCAAAATGGAAGGCAAAATGGTCGAAATCACCGGCACGATAAGTGAGAGTGACAAAGGCGATACGATCGAAGTAAAATCGGTTGAGGAGATCGAGGAATAAATCCGTCGAACCTTGAATAAACATTTGGAGCGCGCCGGATCGATAGACCTGCGACTTCTTATACCCGGGCAGCCATGGTCCGCGCCCGGCGTGCATATGTCGCAGCCTCCAGCCCGGCTACGCACCCCTCGCCCACCGCTTTGGCTATCTGCCATGGGGGACCGCAGAGGTCTCCTGCAGCATAAATGCCCGGCACATTGGTTTCCTGCTTTCCATTGGCCGCCACGAAGCGCATTGTATCGCTGTCGAGCGCAACCCCAAGCCCCGATGCAAGCTCTATAGCGCCCTTGGCTCCCAGTTCGATGAAAACTCCACCGGTTTCTATTTTTGTCCCGTCGTCGAGCAAAACGGCCCGGACCTCACTGTCTCCAAGAATCCCGCTCACATGACGACCCATATGGACTTCTATGCTGCTGCTCTCGATCTGATAACGAAGATGCTCCGATATTTCCAGGGCGCCGCAAACCAGATGAGTTTCGCCGGCGATCAGCAGCATCTTCAGGGCGCCGGAAGCGGCTGCGCTGCCATTGCCGACGACAGTGACCACATGATCTCGGTAAAAATTGGCATCGCAATCAACGCAGTAGCTGACCCCTTTGCCGAGCAGCTCCTTTTCCCCCGGGACGTTCAGGCGGTTGCGCGATACTCCCATGGCAAGAATTATCGCCCAGGTAAGCAGGGAATCTCCGGATTCGAGTCTGACGCTGAATCGGCCGCTTACCTCCTGTTCGAGGTGAACAACGTCCTCGTCGAGGAGGATTGCCCCGAACTTTTTCGCCTGATTTTTTCCTGAGTTAAGGATCTCATCCCCTGAAATCGTCTCATCCATGCAGCAGTAATTTTCGATGTGGGCTTTATATAAAGCGCTGCTCTTCACTTTTCCCAAAACCGCCACCCTGGCCCTGGTCCTGGCCGCATGCACGGCCGCCTGCAATCCGGCAGGACCGCTTCCCAGAATTATAACGTCAAATTCCGTCTCCACCTCTTCTCCTTTCACTGATGTTGCCATTGTGCTATCCCGCCCGAAAATGTATTGTAATAACTGATAGTCACAGGTTCAATCGGGGCGGCTCACCCGGTGGGGGGCCTTTTTTGCCCCGCCGGAGCGTGAGGTCCCGTCTAAAGGAGAGCTGTAGTGGCCCTATGATAGTAACAGCGGCCCTGATATCATCGCAGGGGCGGCTCTTTGTGGCGCAACGGCCGCCCTGGAAAAAATTCGGGCTCCTGTGGGAATTTCCGGGAGGCAAGGTGGAACCCGGAGAGGGTCTGGAACATTCGCTCGTTCGTGAAATAAAGGAAGAACTGTGCCTGAATATCTACGTGCGCGGCCTGTTTAAGAAAATCTCCCTGCAGGAACCTGACTTTGCAATTGACCTTCACGCATACTGGTGCTCGATCTGCGGGGGGACCCTCCGCCTCGTTGAGCATATTGCGTTCATGTGGGCGAACTTATCCGAACTGAAACAAATCGATTTCACTCAAGCAGACCGTCTTTTGATTCCATTTCTGGAAAACCTTCCAGTGTTTCCCGATTTCTAGAGCAGAAATCGTAAATTCCCCGGTCCCTGCCGATATTCTATTGTCTGAAAAAAGTATGTATATTATTAATTATAATTTTGTACATGTTTATAGAGCCCGAAGGACAAAACATAGAATGTCGAAAGAAAAAAGCGCCCCCGGCGCCGCACTCGGCTGGCTGTCATCCCTTAAGCTTACGCTGGTTCTCTTTTTTGCCCTGGCCGCCGCGTCTGTAATAGGGACACTTCTTCCCCAGGAGTTAAGCCTTCCCGAACTCAGGGATCATTTTGGTCCCGCAGCGGCCTTTTTGATAAACTTTCTGGCGCTCAACAATCTCTACCATTCCATGTGGTTCAGGATTTTGCTCCTGCTGCTGTGCACAAATCTTTCCGCCTGCACGATAGAGAGGTTCCCTAAAACAATCCGCCTGATTCGAAGGTTCCAAGATCCCTTCGATTCGCAGAAGCTGTCCAGGTTTGGTCTGAGCAGCTCGATTGCCGCCGCGCTCCCCCTCGATCAGACCCAATCCGTCGTTGAAAGCGCTGTGTGCGAAACTTTCGGCCGGATGTGCCGGATGGAATCGGAACGGGTGGGCGGGCCGGGTCCCTTTTGCGCCGTAAGTGAAACGGGGCGATGGAGCACCCTGATGGTCTACGTTGTCCATCTAAGCGTGCTGATAGTTCTGGTTGGCGCCTTGGCGGGGTCTTACCTGGGGTTCAAGGGTGCAATGAACCTCACTGAGGGCGAAACTTCGGATAAAGTGATGCTCGCAGAAGGCGAAAGCGTTACTGAGCTTCCTTTCGCTTTGCGGTGCGACAAGTTCGAGGTCTCTTTCTACGATACGGGCGCGCCAAAGGAGTTTAAAAGCGATGTGGCCATAATCGAAAATGGCAGGGAAGTGCTGAAACGATCCATAGTTGTAAACGACCCTCTGACCTACGAGGGGATCACTTTTTACCAGGCTTCCTACGGGACCTCTCTGAAGGAGGCCGAAATCGAGCTCACCGACCCTGAATCAGGCAAAAAGATCGCAATGACCCTGCCGTTCCGGCAGCCTGTGACCATTGCCGGCACAAGCGATCAGCTCATGATAGTCGACTATCAGGAGGACCTGATGCGAGTCGGGCAGGCAATCGAGATAGTCTATGGAAAGCAGGGACGCCAATCTTCCCCCAGGTGGATTCTGGTCGACCGGCCCTATCACGGCAACAGAATCGAAAATTACCTGGTCCGGGTCACTAAAACCGATAAAGTAAGGTTTACCGGACTCCAGGTCAAAAAAGACCCCGGAATCTGGCTGGTGTGGGCCGGTTTTACTCTGATGACCCTGGCCATAGGCCT
>JBELAB010000147.1:0-6898 GCA_049509275.1 Syntrophobacteraceae bacterium
GTTTTGAATACGCCTTTGGTGATTTCCTTGAAAGTGGCACCTGTCCCAAGGCTGATGAAATACTCCACATTCTCCTTGAGCCAGTAGTAGAGCGTATAAAGCGGGAAACGCTCGTTCGGAACACAGGTTATAAACCCCTGATTCGTACAGGCATCGGTAATATTGATTGAAATCACGCCGAGCGTAGCCCGGCTGGTCATCATCACGGAAAACGGCGGAAATAAACGTGCAGAACTCTTTTTCAGACCCATTTCACTGATTTGATTGCCGGAACGTTCGATGAACATAGAGCCTGTTGCGGTGAGATCGGTTGGCGAATACCAGTTGATAGTTCCTTCATCCCAGTATTCAGGAACGATTTTTGATGGTGTTCCACCACCCAAAATAGCAAACGTGTTTTCGACAGTGGCCACCTCCCACCCCTCCGGAATCCGGCCGAGGGGGGAATCGGTGAAGCGGGCGTGCTGGTGGGCGGGAAAGCGGAACTTGACTAACCACTCGCGATAGAGGTTTTGCGCAATCTCCTCAAGAATCTTGATACGCCGCAGGTTGTTCTCGATCAGGTCGTCGTAGGCCGAGAGGATCGCCGCGATTTTCCGTTGCGTGGAGAGGGGGGGAAATGGGACTTCCAATTCGTTGAGAATGCCCTGATTGAGGTTTGATATGTTAGTGCCGCCGCCATAAGCTGTCAGTGCCTGGCGAATAGCTGGTGTTCTGAAGCAATAGGCAAAGAACTTCGGGAAAACGTTCCCCCCAGTAAATCGTACTCGAATCGTAAATGCCGAATGTGTGACTTCCTCCGGTGGTTTTTCAATAAAGAGGCTTCGGCCAATGAGTTCGCGGTTGCCGTTGGACCGGACGAAAACAATATCCCCGTCGCGAAGAATGTTACGCTCCGTAACAATGCCCGCAGGATTTATCTGCTCAAGCTCGGCATACCTTGGCCTTGTGTAGTCCTGAAAGTCAGATACGCCAACAACTTTCACGCCCAAGCCGAAGCTGCTCTTGTTGTAGTTCACTCCGTTGCGAAATTCGGCGAACTTGCCAAGTCGTTTCGTTGGCCATTTGGAATTTGTTGCCATCACTCCCCCTCCAGCAACTTGACCACATTCTCGGCAATCCGCTCTTCCAGTTCCCGGGCCTCGGCGTTGAGGGTTTCCAGCTCCTCGTTCATTTCCTCCAGCCGCTCCTTGAAGTCGAAGTCGTCCTCGGCGCGCTCAGCCACGCCAACATAGCGGCCGGGGTTAAGGCTCCAGCCCTGGGCTTCTACCTCGGAAATCGTCGCCACCTTGCACAGGCCAGCCACGTCGGCGTATTTGCCATCGGGGAAGTGTTTGGCCAACAGATCGGCGCTGTCATACAGGTTTTCGGGCTGCTCGCCCCGGTAGAGCCTGGCGATGTTAGCCAAAAATTCGATCTGCGCCGAGGTCCAGTCGCGGTGGGCGCGGTCGATCTGGCGGTAAAGATGGCGGGCGTCAATAAAGAGCACCCGCTCGGCGCGGGCGGTCTTGCGCTTGCCCTTGTCGAAGAACCAGAGTGTGCAGGGAAGCGTCACCGTGTAGAAAAAGTTGGAACCTACCGCGACCATCACATCCACGGCGCGGGCTTCGATGAGTTGCTTGCGGATGTCCATTTCCGAGCTGCGGGCGTCGGAGGCGGAGTTGGCCATGACGAATCCTGCGCGGCCGGTCTCGGAGAGGGCGCTGTAGAAGACCTGAATCCAGAGATAGTTGGCGTTGTCTGTGCGCGGCAGGCCGAAGGGAAAGCGTGGGTCGTCCTTGAGTCGCTCCTTGTCCACCCGGTCCACGTTGAAGGGCGGATTGGCCATGACGAAATCGAACTTGCCGGTGGAACGGTGCAGGTCTTCGTAGTAGGTGTTGCCCTGCCGGATGTCTCCGGCCAGGCCGTGGACGGCCAGGTTCATTTTGCCAAGGCGGACGGTTTCGGCCACCTTCTCCTGTCCGTAAACGCTCAGCTCGGCGCCGGGGTTTTTTTGGTGTTCGGTCACAAAACGGGCGCTCTGCACGAACATGCCGCCGGAGCCGCAGGCCGGGTCGAAGATGCGACCATGAAACGGTTCGATAATGCCTACGATGAGCTGGACGATGGCGGTGGGGGTGAAGAATTCCCCGCCTTTCTGGCCCTCGCTCATGGCGAAGTTGCCGAGGAAGTATTCGTATATCTTGCCGAAGGCGTCCCCCTCGATGTCCATGGGGACGGAGTTCATGGTCTTGAGCAGCTCTTTTAGCAGAGAGTTATCGAAGCGGTTGTAGGTCTTTGGCAGCACGTCCTTGAGGTCTGGGTTTTCCGCTTCGATGGCGCGCATGGCGTCGTTGATGGCCGCGCCGATGTTGGCCCCCTCCGGCAGTTTAATCAATGCCGAGAAACGCGCCGCCTCGGGCAGGTAGAGCACGCCCCGGGCCTGGTAGTCCGCCGGGCCGATCTTCCTTCGCCCGCCGCCTTGTCCGGCCAGTTCCTTTGCCGCCGCCTGGAACTTGTGGTCGGCATAGCGTAGAAACACCAACCCCAGCACTGGCACGGAGTATTCCGAGGACTTTAGCTTGGAGTTGGCCCGCAGTTCATCCGCTGCTTCCCAGAGGCGGGATTCGATATTATTGCCGTTATGGTTCATGGTTTCTCCGGCGTAAGCATAGACTGTCTCTTTCTGTGTAGGAAGCTGCCGAGTCTTCCTGTTTATTCAAATAACGCAGGGGCAGCGAATCCGACCAGTAGAACCACAAAAAGCGGGAATTTGAATCTTTTCATTTTCGCCTCCCTGATCTGGGGGCTATTAAGGGACAAGGGGCAAAGCAGGTGAACCTGGTGCAAGATCATATTACAGTCACATTACGGTTTCGCAAGAATATTTTTGGACAGTGGATCAAGGCGCAAGCCAGCAGTCGAGGAGTTCCGTCGCGATCCCGGCGCCATGCACGTGGTACGTTTCAATCTCGACGCTTTCCCTGACCTGTCTATGACCAGAGACGGGGCGGGCGCGGGATGCCTTGCCTCCTCACAGCCGGTGCGGTATAATCCTTCATCCCTCATTTGCCTGCGTTCAAGTGTTGGAGCAATCAGTGACTCTCACCAAAGCCCTTCTTGTGGAAGGACTTTTCACCAAAAACATTTTCACCGGGAAAGAATCAGCCCAATTCATCGACACATAGCAAAGTGATGAACGGAGGTGCCAGATAATGCGATATGTCAGGCTCGGGAAAACAGGGCTCGAAGTCTCCGAGGTGGGTTTTGGAGGTATTCCCATCATCCGTCTATCCACCGCCGAGGCAGTGATGGTTCTCAGGCGGGCTTATGACAGGGGGATAACCCTATTCGACACGGCCAATGTGTACCTCGACAGCGAGGAGAAAATGGGGCTGGCTTTTGATGGCATCCGAAGCCGCCTGGTTCTTGCCACTAAAACGTTGAAGCGCGACCGCGCGGGCGCCGAGGCAGATATCGATCGCAGCCTGCGGCGCATGCGGACCGATTACATCGATCTATTTCAGATACATCAATTGTCGCTCGAATCCGATTATCAGGCGATAACCGGACCGGACGGGGCGCTGGAAGCAATCTTCCGGGCGAAGCAGGCCGGCAAGATCAGGCGCCTCGGTGTGACTTCCCACAGCATCGAAATGGCCGTAAAGCTGATCAAGACCGAACTTTTCAGCACCCTCCAATTTCCCTTCAACTTTATAGAGTCCGCACCCGCCGAAGAACTCCATCCGGCTGCCCGGCAGGAGGAAATGGGCATTCTCGCCATGAAACCTTTCGGTGGGGGTGTACTGGACAACGGAGAGCTCTGTTTCAAGTTCCTTCGCCGGTTCTCCGACGTAATCCCTCTGCCGGGGTTCGATGCCGTCGAGCAGGTCGATCAAATCGTGGCCGTTTACGAGACTCAAAACTCGGTCAACCCCGATGACCTGGCTGCTATGGAAAGCTTCCGGACGGAGTTGGGGCAGCAGTTTTGTCGCCGGTGCGAGTACTGCCAGCCATGTGAACAGGGGGTTATGATCACACCGGCTATGAACTACCCGATAATTGCCCGCAGGATGTCCGGCTCTAAGGCGGCTGGGTTCGCGACAAAGGCAATGGAATCGGTCGGCAACTGTACCGAATGTGGCGAGTGCCTGAAGCGCTGCCCCTACAACCTGCCTATCCCTGAGATGCTCAAAGAGCACCTGGCCCTTTACAGCAAACACACAGCCGGGGCTTGATGCTTTTTTTCGCTTAAGGACCTGTCCCATGTTACTCAATAGTTACACCATGGAATTCGTCCGCCTCGCGTGCGGGTCCGAAGCCCAGCAGGTAGACCTGATAGCCCATCTCAATCAGGACATCAGTGAAGTGATTCCCTACCTGAATGCCGTGCTCGGTGGTTTTCAGTACACCAAAGAGCCTCGTTCCGTTTCCTTAAAGCTGCATGGGAAGCTGGTCGTGATTCATCCTAGGAAAATCTGCGTAAATGCCCCCAGTGACCAATCGGATGGAGAGAAAATCATTGATTGGCTGCAAGAGAAAATCAACGATACCTGGGAGCGCCGAGGAGAAATTGAGCCCCGTTTCGAAAGTGCTCCAAAACCAAAAATGCTCGAAATCCTGAGACTGCTCCCCAAAACCAACTGTGGTGAGTGCGGTCAGCCAACATGCATGGTCTTTGCTTCCCATGTTGCAGAGGGAGGCAAAGACCCCGATGATTGCCCATCGCTCGATGCGGAGCGAAAAACACAACTTGCAGGGTATCTCGGGCAATTCGAATCCGAACCAGGCAAATTCCAGCCAATCAGCAAATAAGGGAAGGAGCTTGAGCAAGCCCTTGCCTGAACTCCGATGGCCGTCTCAGAAACAAAATCAGTGCCGAGTTAACGATCTCGACCTCGAAGTGTCAATTCAAAGAACGGATTGCGAGGATCGTTGCAAAATACCAATGCAGTCTTCTCAGTATGCCCGCGACACGATAACGGGTAAAATCGGATTGATATTTTTCCCTCCCCTCCCGGGGGAATGGACCGGTCAAAACCAGCCACAGTGCTTCCTCACCCGGGCGAGACTTTTCTTATTTCCAAAACCCCCGTTCCTGTATTCCTGATCTTGAAAGCATGAAGGTAGTCAATTCCTTCATTTACCAACCCGAAATCGAAGATCGTCTCTGAAAGCTCCACTGCCGGCGTTCCAATTGTTTGCGCCTTAGCAATCTCCTGTGCCGGCTTTCCCTTTGTTTGCGCCGTAGCAATCTCCTGTGCCGGCTTTCCAATTGTTTGCGCCTTAGCAGCCTCCTGAGGTTTTAGCGTGCCGCCGGGACTATCGGGATTATGTGCACAACCGAAGGGAACTAGAAAAAACCATGCGACAAGCCCAAAAGTTAACAAATTTTTCATTCCCTAAGCTCCCTTTTCAAAAGAAGTTAAAAAATGCCGCCGGCAAAGGGTCATTGCTCAGCGATGGCTTTCTTTGATCGCCTCCACGATAGTTTTGGCGTCATCCGGCGTTAAACCGTGGTGCACGGGTATCGCCAGGATCATTTCAGTAATTTTTTCCGTAACCGGAAGCTCTAATGGACCATAGAGTTTTTCGAAGACCGGCTGTTGATGTAAGCCTCGTGGATAGTGCACCCCGCTGGCGATTCGTTTTTCCTTGAGTCTTTCAGCCAGAGAGTCGCGGTTGGAGCCAAATTGACCCGGATCAACCAATAGGCAATACTGGTGCCAGGCATGTACCCCTCCAGGGATGACTTTCTGAGGTCGAAGACCGGCAACGTCCGCCAGGCCGGCGGTTAGAATCTCCGCGTTAAGTCTCCTTTTGACCAGCATCTCATCAAGTCTGCCGAGCTGCTTGCACCCGATGGCCGCTTCCACGTCGGTCATCCGGTAGTTGAATCCCAGAGCCGTATGATAGTACTTGCCGGTTTCACCATGGCTGCGCATGGATCGCATTTTTTTGTAATATTCTGCGTTATTTGTGCACACCATTCCCCCTTCGCCGACAAACATGTTCTTGGAAGGATAGAAGGAGTAGGCGACAAAATCGTCAAATGAACCAACATCCCGCTGCTTCCAGATCGCGCCATGCGCCTGGGCGGCATCCCACACAACAACCAGGTTGTGACGCGCCGCAAAATCACTGACGGCGGCTATATCGAGTGGATTGCCAAAGAGGTGCACCGGCGAAATAGCGCGGGTGCGATCGGTAATGCGCGTTTCAGCATCTTCAAGATCGATCAGGAACGTATCGGGGGCGACGTCACAGAACACCGGCACCCCCCCGCTGATTGCTACCGTCGAACCGGTCGCCATAAAGGTAAACGAAGGCACAAGCACTTCATCGCCCGGTCTCAGAAATGCCATATACGCTAAGTGAAGGGAAGCCGTGCCGCTGGCGCAGGTCAAAGCATAACGCGTTCCCACCTTGAGCGCAAATGCGCGTTCGAAAGCCTCGCACTGATCACCCTGGCGAAGATTTCCGGACCGCAGCACCTCGACGGCCGCCTCTATTTCTTCCTCGGTCAATCTCACCTCGGAAATCTTTATACCCCTCACTGTTTAACTCCTCATGTCGGAAATCGTGAAAATATATCAGCGAAAAGTTTTTAGTTTAGTCAATCACTTCTGTTTTTTGAACTGTTTTGTGCAACCACGCATGGAATAAGAAGCAATGTATTGCACCTGGCTTATCATGCGAGGTTCATACCCCGAATCCCGCCGGCAAAAAGCAGCGGACCCTTCTTTTGCCCTCTCAATCCGATGTACGGGTTTTCATAGATACGATCAAATAAGCGATTGTAATTATTATATATGTATGGTAATCTGACCTATTATAATCGAACCGATAGGTTTGAGCGGTATAAACAGTAATTGGGGGGCATGAGATGCGATTTCGAAAACCCGGCAAAATCGATAGT
>JBELAB010000148.1:0-6886 GCA_049509275.1 Syntrophobacteraceae bacterium
ATGGAACCGCAAACAAACCGTTGAGTCATACTGGGAAGGCCCTGCCGGGCCTTTGCGGCCTTGGACGGTCAGCATGCAGGCTTGCCCGTCTCAAGCGATATCGGCGCCGCACAAATATTGCCCGGACTTTCCGGCGCCACCGGTAAGACCTGGTCACTGCTGCAAGTTTTCTCTCCTATTTGGTTCAAATATGTTCCCTTCGCATGTAAGAAAGAGTCAACAAAGCAGGTGCTCGTTGCCGAGGCGAATCCGGGTGAGGCCGGCCTGTTTTGCGGCTTCCAGACACGCATTGGCGTGGGCGGCGGAGGTCGTTGGCGAGTCGTCCATCAGGAATTGCGGAGCGTAGGCGAGGAGGGCATAAGGTATATCGGGATTTATTCGAGCGATAAAGGAGGCCAACCCGTACACCTCATCCTCATTAATATATCCCGGAATAAGAGGGGTGCTGGCTACCAGCGCCGGTGGACACGGCCGCTCTGAGGACCACTCGGCGGTCCTGGCGAAATTGTCCAGTATTTTTGAGTTTTCACATCCGCAAAGAGCGCGGTGCGTTCCGGGGTTCCAGGCTTTAAGGTCGATCTTGACGCACCCGCCGGACCGCACGGACAACCTGGTCATCTCCTTCAGTCCGGAAGGATCCAAAGCACCGTTCGTTTCCCAGCAGATTCGAAGAATTCGGTCAGGGTTTCTCTTTCGCACCGCACGGCTGAGGCGAACGGCATACGGGAGTTGTGGGCCGGGGTCACCTCCAAAAAAGCATATACAGCTTGTAGTATCGTTTACTGCCTTTTCCAGGGTATCGACCTTCGACCACCTGGGCGACAGATGAACTTTTTTGAATGACCAGTTCTGGCAATAGAGACAGTTGAGGTTGCAGGCATCAAAGAAAACGGCCAGGTTGTAGAAACCCACTTCCGGGCCGCAATCATGGGCAAACCGGGGATATCCCGCGCCGGTGCCTCCCGCGCAGACCCAGTCGGCAACGCAGTTGGTGGGCAGAGGATCGTAGTAAAAGGAGACAAGAGCGCGCGATCGGCCATCGGTTCGCATGCTCGATTTGCTCCCCGATCTCACCCCGCAGTACCCTTTCTGATTCTCTCCCGGCCGGCAGCGCAGAAAGCAGAGTTTGCACTCGATTCCATCAGGATTATCTGCGGGACGGACGGGCAGACCGAACATCTCTCTGGATTCGGCGTGAATCTGTTCGATTCGGCCCAGGCTCTCATCCGGCCGATTTCGGACACAGGAGGGGCAAATCCATATGCAGCCGGAGATGTCATCCAGACCGTTACCACACAGGAGGCATTTCGCCTCTTTCCTGGCTGATAGGGATTTTGCTCTTATAAGCATCGGTTATTCCGAATCCTAAACGTTTATCCCGAAGAGAACGAAAAAAAGGTTGCGTCAGCAGATACGCGGGAGTTGTTCGCCCCGGAGCATGTCCACTAGGCGGTGGCCTCCAATCCGGGTACGCAGAAAGACTCTTCCCGGATCATCCGAAACGATCTCCCCTATGAGGCATGAAACTCGCCCCAGCGGATGGGACTTCATCGCCCCAAGCACGGCGTCGGCGCCCTGTGCCGGTACAATTGCCAGGACCTTCCCCTCATTGGCCACATAAAGCGGATCGAGTCCCAGCACTTCACACGCACCCAGGACGTCTTCTCGAACGGGAAGCGCCTCCTCGAACAGCCGGATGCCCACCCCGGACTGTTCGGCTATCTCGTTTAGGGTCGTCGCCACGCCACCCCTGGTAGGGTCGCGAAGCACATGGATGCCGGCAAAGGCGTCCAGCATCAGGTCAACCAACCCGTTAAGGGCCGCAGCGTCGCTTTGAATCTCGTTTTCGAATGCAAGACCTTCCCGTTTGCAAAGTACCGCCATGCCGTGGTCGCCTATCGTGCCGTTAATCAGCACCAGGTCGCCCGGCCGGGCGTTCTGGCCGCCTATGTCGACTCCCGCCGGGACGATCCCTATTCCGGAAGTGTTGATGAAAACCTTATCGGCCTTTCCTCTCGGGACCACCTTGGTATCGCCCGCAATCACCTGCACGCCGGCTTCTCGAGCGGCCTGTGCCATCGACATGACTATTTTCTTCAGATCGTCGACAATAAACCCCTCTTCCAGGATGAAGCCGGCTGTAATGTAGAGCGGCTTTGCGCCTCGCATGGCAAGGTCGTTTACTGTCCCGTGCACGGCAAGGCTCCCGATGTTGCCGCCAGGGAAAAAAATAGGGTCGACCACGTATGAATCCGTGGTCATGGCTAAACGCCCGCCCTGGATTTCAAAAACGGCGCTGTCGTTTCTTTCTGCGAGGAGCGGGTTTGCGAAGGCGCTTACGAAAAGGCTGTCGATGAGTTCGTGCATCGCGCGCCCTCCGCTTCCCTGATCGAGCTGAATGAGTCCTGAGTCCATACCGCTAAAACTCCACCGCAGAGGCGCAGAGAACTAAATTATTCGCTTTCGATTTTTCTTGTTTTATCATTTTGTCCCTCGCAATACTAATGATGCAATCTCTATAAGTTATCGTTGTCTCAGCGATCTCCGAATGCTCACGCAAAGCGCGCAGAGACCTCATTCATTCAGTTTTTGTTTCGGTTTTGATTCTTTTTAATTTGTTCGATTCCTTCTCTCAGCGTCCTATGCGTCTGCGGTGAATCCGTTTGCCGATCATTGGTTATGATATCTGTAGTACGCCCCGCAGGTTCCCTCGCCGGATACCATGCAGGGTCCTTTCGGGTCCTGCGGCGAGCAGACTTTGCGGAAAAGGGGGCATTCCGGCGGGGTCATGACTCCCCGGAGAACCTCTCCGCACCTACACCCCGGATGCTCTTTCACTGTGATCTCAGGCATCGAAAACCGCTCGGTCGCGTCGAACTCCTTCCAACCCGGACGAAAGACGAGCCCGCTTTTCGGAATAATGCCGATCCCGCGCCAGGTGGAATCCGCAGGTTCGAAGATCTCGTAAATGAGTTTGCGCGCCGCAGAGTTTCCTTCCCAGCTAACGGCCCGGCGGTACTGGTTCTCAACTTCGGCCCGTCCGCTTTCGACCTGGTCGATCAGAAGGGAGATGCCTTGCAGAATGTCCACAGGCTCGAAGCCGGTAATCACGCAGGGCACATTGTAATTATCTACGACTTCCTGGTATGCGCCCGCGCCGATTATCGTACTGACGTGACCAGGGCATATAAACCCGTCCAGATTGACCTCGCGAGCATCGAGGAGCGCTCTCATCGCGGGTGGAAGCAGCTTGTGGGCCGAGAAAACCGAGAAGTTATTCACCCCCAGCTTCGAAGCCTGCTGGATCGCAGCAGCGATAGTCGGCGCTGTGGTTTCGAACCCAATGCCTATGAATACGACCTGGCGGTCAGGGTTGTCGCGGGCGATCTGGAGCGCGTCAAGCGTTGCATAAACGATCCGGACGTCAGCCCCCCGGCTTCTCTCGATATGTAGCGATGAAGACGAACCGGGCACCCGCACCAGGTCTCCGAAAGTTGTCGTAATTACCCCGGGTTGCTGAGCAAGCCATATCGCCCTGTCTATGTCTTCGTTGGCCGTCACGCATACAGGGCAGCCGGGACCGCTGATCAGTTTTATCTCCGACGGCAGAAGCTGTCTCATGCCGGACCTGAAGATGGCCACCGTATGCGTGCCGCAGATTTCCATCAGCCTGATCTCTCCCTTAGGGAAAGATCTGTGCCGAAGCCTTTCGATGAGGCTTTTTGCCAGTTGAGGATCTCTGTACTCATCGAGGTATTTCATTTGGAAAGGCTCCTTGAACAATTTCCTGTTCAAAATCGGACCTATAATCAATGCTCCGCAAGCATCCTTTGGGCGCCAATCCACGCCTGGCCCAGAGAAATACAAGCGTCGTTGGCGGGAACTTCGATATGGGCGTAAACCTCCAGGCCCATCTTGACGAGATCTCTTTCCAACCGCTCCGAAAGATAGGCGTTCTGAAAAACTCCGCCGCTAAGGGCGATACGATTGAGGCCGGTTCTTTCCGCAGCAATCACTGCGGCCTCGCGAAGAATTTGAATTACGCCGTTGTGGAAGCGCGCGGCGATTCTACCCACCGGGACCCCGCGTCTCACATCTTCGATTAGCGCCTCTATTATTGGGAGCTGGTCGATTAGAATACAATCCCGAGTGGCTTCCAGGCTCCCTTCGTAATGTCCGTCATCCGGTTCGATCGCTTGTTCGAGTTCGATTGCCGCCTGCCCTTCGTAATTGACGAACAGGCGTATCCCGCAAAGAGCGGCGGCAGCGTCGAAAAGCCTGCCGCACGAGGAGGTTGGCGGGCAATTCAACAGCCGCGACAGCATCTGCAAAATTATTTTTACATTCTCCTTCGGCCACACAGTCAGTATGTCGGCATACCTACGCTCGACGTCATTCGGGTCGATGCTCCAAAGGTAGCTGAGCGCCGTGCGCCAGGGTTCTTTTATGGCCTTGGCGCCACCCGGCAGAAGGACCTGCCGGAAATGGCCAAGCCGTTCAAATCCGAGATTATCCACTCGAAGGATTTCACCGCCCCAGATCGTCCCGTCAGTACCAAAACCGCTCCCGTCGAGCGCAAGACCGATCACAGGCCCCTCAATACCGCGCTCTGCCATTACCGCAGCAATATGCGCGTGATGGTGCTGGACGGCCATTCTTGGGAGGTCCTGTCGTTTCAGCGCCCACTGGGTGTTCAGGTAGTCGGGATGCAAGTCGTGAACAATGAGTCGCGGTTCGATCTCCAGGATCCGTTGCAGGTGGGCGATTGAATGCTCGAAGGAGCGCAGTGTTTCGAGGTTTTCCAGGTCCCCTATATGCTGGCTGAGAAAAGCTTCCCTGCCGCGCGTAAGGCACACGGTGTTCTTAAGCTCAGCCCCGGCGCCGAGGACCGAGGGGGCAGGGTCACGAAGAAAAACCGGCAGCGGCGCATATCCTCTTGCCCGGCGCATCGGACGCGCGTAACCCCCGAGCACACGGGTCACCGAATCGTCGCACCGCATGTAAATCTCGCGGTCGTGAAAAAGAAAGTAGTCGGCAATCCCGTTCAGGCGCGACCGGGCGTCTGCATTGTTCATTACAATGGGTTCATCGCTCTGGTTCCCGCTGGTCATCACCAGCGCACGGTACGGCGCGTTCTCAAACAAAAGAAAATGAAGGGGCGTATAAGGAAGAAAGACCCCCAGGTTCCTGTTGTTTGGCGCGACGCTCTCGGCGATTACAGGCGCGGTGTCATCCGGGCGTCTTGCCAGGACTACGATGGGCCTTGCCGGGCTTGTCAAGAGGTCTTCTTCCACGCTGTTCAGGCAACAATACCGCCTGATCTCTTCGAGTTCCGGAAACATTACCGCAAAAGGCTTTTCCTCACGTATCTTGCGGCTTCTCAGCCGGCTCACAGCCGCCTGGTCCGTTGCTTTTACCGCCAGGTGAAAGCCGCCAAGTCCCTTGACAGATATAATAGACCCTGAATCAAGCAGCGATACTGTTTTGACAATGGCTTCATCGCGAGCGGCGATAATGTTTCGCTGCGCGTCTTCGAGCCATACATGCGGGCCGCACTCCCGGCAGGCGTTGGGTTGAGCATGAAAGCGCCGGTCAAGGGGATTGTCATACTCACGGCGGCATTCCGGGCACATTTTGAATTGCGCCATGGCGGTCTTGTCCCGGTCGTACGGAATGTCCTTTATTATCGTGTACCGCGGGCCGCAGTTGGTACAGTTGATAAAGGGATGGCGGAACCTTCGGTCCTGTGGATCGAAAAGCTCGCGCAGACAGTCCCGGCAGGTGCACACGTCAGGTGAAATCAGGGTCGAGCGCGACTGCAGCGCCCGGCTGCTGATTATCCTGAACTCTTCCAGGTCCTGATATGGGAGGTCGGTCGTTTCGACCTTGACGATTCTGGCCAGAGGAGGAGGTTCGCTGGAAATTGAGCCGATAAAATTCCGGACCGAGCCGGCAGAACCAGCGACCTGGATTTCCACGCCGTCCGACTGGTTTCGTACCCAGCCATTGAGCCCGCAGCGCCTGGCCAACTGGTAAATAAAGGGCCGAAAGCCAACGCCCTGCACGATTCCCCGGACCTTCACCAAAACGCGGCGGCCCGTTTCTGCGCCCTGGGCGCATTGAGGCTGAAGAAGGCGTGTTTCTTCGGATGAGACTGTCACTAGCTGTGTTTACCCGCCCGGAGTGTTCGGTGCTCGCCGACCTTCTGCTCGATCCAGGAAAGCCAGGGAGCAAAACCTTCTCCGGTCCTGCATGAAATTTCAAAAATCTTTCCCCTGGCGTTCAACTGTCCCACCCTTTCCCGAATCTTTGACACATCGCAGTCCGTATAGGGCAGAAGGTCGATTTTATTGACCAGCAGGACGGAACAAATCTGGAACATGAGCGGATATTTGACGGGCTTGTCGTCCCCCTCGGCAACGCTCAGTATCATGATTTTTTCGTGCTCGCCGAGGTTGAATTCAGCCGGGCAGACGAGGTTTCCGACGTTCTCGATTATCAGCAGGTCAACTTCGGTAAGATCAAGGGATTCCAGCGCGATCTGAATCATGTTGCCGTCGAGGTGGCATCCCCCATCGGTGTTGATCTGCACGGCCTGTACGCCTTTTTTTTGTATGCGCTCGGCGTCGTATGACGATTGGAGGTCGCCCTCGATGACCGCGATTCCGATCCGGCCGGCGAGAGCGTCTATGGTTTTTTCCAATAGAGAGGTTTTCCCAGCGCCGGGCGAACTCATGAGGTTAACCACAAAGATCCCCGCTTCGTCGAAGCGCCTCCGGTTTTCCGCCGCAAGCCGCTCATTGGCCTGAAGAATGTTACGAACTACTGGGACTTTGATTTCCGCCATCGTCCTCTCCCGTCTCACCTTCTATGTTCATCACGGTAA
>JBELAB010000149.1:0-6879 GCA_049509275.1 Syntrophobacteraceae bacterium
CGGCTCGTATGGCGGATGCGACTGTGGATAGTTATTTTAATATCATTCCGGAACAGGGCAGGATCAGACCTTTTCACTGGGCGTTTTAATCCTGTTGCTTATTTCAAGTATCGTAAACGGGCTTTTTGTAGAATAGAAGGGGGAGTTTCCGTGAAGTTCAAAGTCTATTCAAAATTGCGCCGGCTGTTCTTACTGACGGCACTTGTCATTTCAATGGCTGGGGCGGTTCCCGCAAACGCCGGCCCTTACGATGTAAACCTGGTGACCGCCATCCAGGATGTGGCGAAAAAGGCGATTCCCTCAGTCGTTCATATCGAGGTGACCGAGAAGCAGTCGGTTGTCAATCCATTGCTGCCATTTCAGAACGATCCTCTTTTTCAATATTTTTTTGGAAATTCCGGCAAGATGCCGAAAACATTCGAAAGGGAAATACAAGGTCTTGGGAGTGGGATCATTATTGACGCCCAGGGACATATTCTGACCAACAGCCATGTGGTGAACGGCGCCACAAAGATGACAGTCGTTCTCTCAGACGGCAGGAGGTACACCGGCAAATCCATCAGTGTCATCGGCGTAGACACCAAAACCGACCTGGGAGTTATACGGATTATTGATAAAGGGAGCTTTCCTTTCGCCACTTTCGGCGATTCCGACAAAATTGACGTAGGGCAGTGGGTGGTGGCGATCGGACATCCGCAGGGGCTTGACCAGACAGTCACGCATGGGATTATAAGCGCGAAGCACAGGCGAGGCATTGCCGAGCCGAGCAGCTACCAGGATTTTCTTCAAACAGACGCAGCCATAAATCCCGGCAATAGCGGGGGGCCGCTTCTCAACCTCGCAGGTGAGGTGATAGGAGTGAACGCAGCCATTGTGTCCGAATCAGGGGGTTTCGAGGGAATTGGTTTCGCCATCCCCGGCAATATGGCGCTCCGCGTAGCCAGGCAGTTGATTTCGAGCGGAAAAGTCCAACGCGGATACCTCGGTTTGACGATTCAGAATCTTACGCCTGAGCTGGCGCGTTCGTTTGGAGTGAGCGAGACGAACGGGGTCCTGGTGGCAAGCGTTTTGAAGGATGGACCCGCTGAGAAGGCCGGGATCAAACGGGGAGACATAATTGCGGCTTACCAGGGCAAGCCCGTCGGGAGCCCGGATGCGTTCCGAAACGAAGTTGCCGCCGCCCCCATAGGACAAACTATTCCGGTGACCATATTTCGGGAGGGCCGATCCCGGGACGTCAACATCAGGGTATCGAGCGATCAGGAACTTGGAAAAGCGCTCCTATCCTCGGTGACTGAGCGCTTCGGCATCGAAGTGAAGCGGATCGGAAAAACTGATGCGAGAAAATACGGTCTTGATGACAGCAACGGGGTCGTGGTCAGCCGCGTTGAGGCAAAGGGGCCCTTCGGCCTGGCCGGGATAGAGTCCGGTGATATAATCTTGCAGATAAACCGGAAAACCGTTTCAGAACCGGATCAATTCGGCGAAGTTTTAAGCACGACGCCTCCCGGAACGAATATAATGCTCACCGTTGTTGACCACAGGAGCCTAAATGCCAGCATAGTCCAGGTTTCGGCGCCATGAGGCGATGCAGGATATGAATACTCCATTCGATGTCGCAATCATAGGGGCCGGAATAATCGGTCTGGCCACAGGAATGAAACTGCTGGAAGGGTTCCCCGGACTAAGGGCGGCGATTTTAGAGAAGGAGAACATGATTGCCGCTCACCAGACCGGTCATAACAGCGGCGTCATTCATTCCGGACTCTACTACCGGCCCGGCTCCTTTAAGGCTCGTCTGTGTATGTCGGGTCGCGATGAACTCATCGGTTTCTGCCTGGACAACAATGTCAAGCATGAGATTTGCGGGAAGGTAGTCATAGCGACGCGCGACGAGCAGCTTCCGGCCCTTGCCGAACTCTTTCGGAGAGGTCGTGAAAACGGCGTTGCCGGCTTGCAGATACTCAGTCCGGCGGAGGTAAAAGAGTTCGAGCCATATGCGAAGTGCATCCGGGGAATGCGGGTCCCGGGCGCCGGAATTGTAGACTTCAGGCAAGTCGCCAAAGCTTATGCAGAGGTATTTGGGAAAAAGGGTGGAGAGCTTTTCCTCGGAGCCGAAGTCAAGGCAGTAAAGGACCTTGATTCGAAAACACTGAGGATAGAAACCGGTCGTGGTGAATTTCAAAGCCGGGTTCTAATAAATTGCGCCGGGCTCTATTCGGATCGTATCGCCCGGTCCTGCGGCATGCATCCCCCCTGCCGGATCGTTCCTTTCCGGGGCGAATACTACCGGATAAAACCAAAGAGCGAATATCTTGTGGGAAATCTCATTTATCCGGTCCCGGACCCCGGATTTCCTTTTCTTGGGGTACATTTTACACGAACGATCGACGGAAAAGTCGAGGCCGGACCGAACGCCGTGCTCGCGTTTGCCCGCGAGGGATACAGTAGAACGCGGTTTTCTCCCCTGGAACTTTGGGATACCTTGAGCTACCATGGTTTTTGGCGCCTCGCTTTGAAACACTGGAGAACCGGAATGGGCGAGATGATGCGTTCCTTTTCCAAATCCCTCTTCGCTCGGGCGCTCCAGAAATTAGTGCCCGCCGTTTCCAGGAATGATCTTGAGCCGGGCGAAGCGGGGGTGCGGGCTCAGGCCCTGGGTAATGACGGAAAACTTCTTGACGATTTCGTCATCGAGCAGACGGAAAGAGTTATTCACTTGCTGAACGCACCCTCTCCGGCTGCCACTTCCTCTCTGGCTATAGCAAGGCACGTCGTCGCAATGGCAGGAAGAATCCTCGGCGCTTAGCGGTTTTTTGCCGGATATGAAGGATCAGAGCAAAGGGATTTCTATGAAAGACAATATACGAATAGCGATCATTCAGCCCAAGCCGTACCCCCTCTTCGACGATCCGCGCAATATCGGACACGCCCTGCAACTAATGGAGAAATGCCGGGATGAAGAGCTGGACGTAATCTGTTTTCCGGAATACTTCCCTTTCATGGGCGAACGTGAGATGGGCTCGGCAGCCCGCAAGTTTAAGTGTTACCTGATAGCGGGCATAGTCGAAGAAGAGGGCGGCAAGCTCTACAATACAGCTACTCTTTTCAACCGGGCCGGGCGGGTCGCAGGCAGACAGCGCAAGATCAATGTCCCGGCCCTGGAGTGCGACAGGCTTGGAATCTCTTCGGGAGACGGAGTGTTCAGGGTCTTTGCAACCGATTTCGGAAAGCTCGGCATGCCGGTTTGCATTGATTTCTGGGGGCAGCCGGAAGCAGGGCGCCAGCTTTCTGAGCAAGGGGTCGATATCGTTTTCAATCCAAGCCTCTTCCCGATTCTGCGCGGCCACTGGAAAACGGGGGCGATGGTCCGGGCCTTCGATAATTTCGTTCCGGTCGTTGGCGTCAACACTGCCGATTACAACGCTGTGTTCGGTGAAAAGCGCGTTCACCAGTATGGGGGGGGCAGTTTCATACTCCAGCCTCCCAAAATGCTGGACAAAGACGATTTCAATCACTGGGCAAGGGGATTGGACAACATTGAAAACTGGGTTCAGGCAGAACTCGACGAACTCGAACAGGTTTATATCGCCGAAGTGAACCTGAGCACTGCCAGGCGCTTTCGAATCGATTTTTTCAAGCGCTTTGGTTTCAGAGGGCCCCATTGAGAAAGGTGACCGCCTGACCCGCGTTGCGCTGGGCTGACGTTTACCCGGAGAAACAGGCCGGCCTATGAAAAAGCCGAAGAGAAATATCTATCTCAAAATGAAAACCCTCGCGGAAGCGCGGGAAATCTGGCAGGAGCGGACCGACACGCTCCGGACGGCCGAAGAGCAGGTCCAGGCGGCCTCAAGTCTTGGACGTGTTACTTCGCGGCCAATTACCGCCATACGTTCGGTCCCGCACTATCATGGAGCGGCAATGGACGGCTACGCGGTGCGCGCCCGCGATACATACGGCGCGAGCGACACTACGCCCGTTCGCCTTGCCGGACGGGGCGCCCACCCGGTCGACACCGGCGACCCGCTTCCCAAGGATATGGACGCGGTCATCATGATCGAGCATGTCGAGCGCGTATCGCATTCGGAGATAGAACTCCGATCTGCAGCATTCCCCTGGCAACACGTGCGCAAGGTGGGTGAAGACATCGTGGCGGGTGAGTTGCTCTTGCACCGGCAGCATGTTTTGCGGCCTGCCGACGTCGGCGCCCTCCTGGCGTCAGGCACTTTGACTTTAAGCGTTTTTGCCAGACCGCAGGTATTTATTCAGCCCACCGGCAGTGAAATCATTCAGGCCGGCATGGCGGCTGAAGCAACCCCGGGTCAAATCATAGAGTTCAACGGGGCCATTCTTGCGGGAATGGTCGAGGAATGCGGAGGGGTCCCGATACTGCGTAACGTTGTGCCCGACGAATATGACTCGCTAAAGGAGGCGCTCCGTGAAGGCGTTGAGTCTTCGGCGGATGTGGTTTTGATAAACGCCGGGTCTTCCGCCGGATCGGAAGACTACACGGCTGCGGTTATCGAAGAACTTGGGGAAGTGCTGACGCATGGGGTCGCCATGATGCCCGGAAAACCCGTTATCCTTGGGGTGGTGGGCGGAAAACCGGTTGTCGGAATTCCAGGATATCCCGTTTCAGCTATCATGGCCTTTGAACAGTTCGTAAGACCGCTGCTCTATTCTCTTCAGGGAAGCCAAAGCCCTGTCTTTCCCACCGTTTCGGCCATTCTTGGCAGGAAGCTGCCTTCAAAGCTGGGCCTGGAAGAATTTGTACGCGTGATTCTGGGCAGGATCGATGACAAACTGGTTGCAATGCCAATCCAGAGAGGGGCGGGCATAATCACATCACTTACCCGCGCGGACGGCATCCTGCAGATCCCCCAGGAGCAGGAAGGCATCGATGAGGGGTCAGTGGTGGAGGTGAGGCTCCTTCGGCGGCGAGACCAGCTCGATTATACGCTTATCATGATCGGAAGCCACGACAACACCATTGACCTGATAGCCAACGAACTGAAGGGCAGGGACAGCAGGATTCATCTCTCATCGAGCAATGTGGGCAGCCTCGGGGGACTGATGGCGCTCAGGCGAAGACAGACCCATTTTGCCGGCTCGCATCTGCTGGATACGCAAACCGGAGAGTACAACTACTCCAGCGTCGAACGCTATCTGAAAGGGACCCCCGTGCGGCTCGTTCAGCTTGCCATGCGGGAGCAGGGGCTGCTGGTCGGCAAAACGAATCCGAAAGGGATAAATGGAATAGAAGACCTTCTGCGGCCGGATGTGGTCTTTATAAACCGCCAGGCCGGGTCGGGAACGCGCGTGCTCTTTGACTACTGTCTCCACCAGCGCGGCCTTTCGGCAAAGGACATAAACGGGTATGACCAGGAAGAATTCACCCATATGAGCATTGCCGTAAATGTTTTGAGCGGGCGGGCCGATGCCGGAATGGCGATCTACTCTTCGGCAAAGGCGCTGGACCTGGGTTTCATTCCGATCTGCCGGGAACGCTACGACCTCGTGATAGCGGAAAGCTCATGGTCGGACTTCAAGATGCAGACGGCGCTGGATATCATTGCTTTGGATTCGTTTCGCCGCATGGTGACCTCGATGGGAGGTTATGACGTTTCAAACTCCGGCAGGATTATGGGTATCTGGGATGGCGAAAAGTGGGTCGAGCGTTTTGCCGGGTGATTTTTCCGCCGCCGGCGCCCCTGTTGCACAAAGCGGGTATTTAAAACTCCTGGCGACCGGCGAGCTTTCACGCAGGGCCGAAGCACTCGATGCAAGGCTTCACCGATGCGATCTTTGCCCTCGATCCTGCGCCGTTGACCGAAAAAGCGCAAAAACGGGCTATTGCGGTGTTGGGAGTCTGCCAAGGATAGCCTCAATATATCTGCATCACTGGGAAGAGCCTCCTATCTCCGGAACCCGCGGCTCCGGCGCGATATTTTTTTCCGGCTGTACTCTGAGGTGTATCTTCTGTCAGAACTACCCGATCAGCCAGCTCGGGGTTGGCCGAGAAATGAGCGTGGAGGATCTTGCTTCAGGGATGATCGAGCTCCAAAACAAGGGGGCGCACAACATCAACCTGGTAACCTCGACTCATCAGATGCCGGCGGTCGTCGGCGCTCTTATATCGGCCGCGCACCGGGGTCTTCGAATCCCGATCGTCTATAACTCGAGCGGCTATGAATCTCTTGAGACCCTCAGACTGCTCGATGGAATCATAGACGTTTACCTGCCCGATATTAAATACTCCGATCCCAAAACAGCGAAAAAATATTCCGGGGCCGCAGATTACGTTAGTTACAACCGGGAGGCCCTTGTCGAAATGTGGAGGCAGGCCGGACCGATCCGAACCGACTCGCAAGGGATCGCTCTGAAGGGGATGATGGTGCGCCACCTGGTGCTGCCGGAAAACCTGTCCGGTTCAGGCGATTGCCTCTCATTTCTTGCGAGGCGGTTCGGCCCGCAGGTCTGGGTAAGTCTTATGAACCAGTACTTCCCGGCCCATAACGGCCCATCTACCCCACCCCTTGACAGGAAGCCGACAGAGGAAGAATATGAGGCGGCATTCGCCGCACTGACAGCACTGGGAATAGCCAACGGCTTCGTTCAGGCTGTCTAACCTCAGTCGACCCAGTGCATCGCCAATAAAGCTAAACCTGTCGGCAGTATTTACTCGCCGAGGATCTTGACGAGCACCCGTTTGCGCCTGCGCCCATCGAATTCGCCGTAGAAGATCTGCTCCCAGGGACCGAAGTCAAGTTTGCCTCCGGTTATGGCAACTACCACTTCACGGCCCATGATCTGCCGCTTCATGTGAGCGTCGGCATTGTCTTCGCCGCCGTCGTTGTGGCGATACTGGTTGACAGGGTC
>JBELAB010000015.1:0-16155 GCA_049509275.1 Syntrophobacteraceae bacterium
TTGCCGGATCATCGCTCAAAACGGTTGCCGTCTTTTTTACGTATCCCTGGAACCCTTTCAGACTCAGCTCCAAAGTAACTTTTCCCTGCCCACCTGGAGGGATCGCCCGGTCAAAACGGGCAATGGTGCAGCCTCAACCGGGTTGAACATCTCTTATATTGAGAATGGCTTTACCGCCATTTTTTACAATAAAATCATGAAATAGCGGCTCCATTTCCGAGAGTTGCCCAAAATTATAATTGGTTTCGCCAATAATGATGCTGGAAGTCTCAGGGCCGGCAAACACGGCAACCGGCAAAAAAGAACCAATTCCAAAGCATGCGATAAAAACCGGCAAGAGCCATTTGAATAAGTTTCCCATGGAACACCTCCGAGCGTTGCCTTATACCACCTTAGCACAAGTTCGTCATGACTTGACTGATTCTTTGTAGTAAGGTTGTATCATGAGTTTCGAAATGAGATGGAAAAACATCTTTGGCGGCTTTGTGGCTTTTGCCGCCTTGATTATCTCCGGCTGCCTCTATCTGGACATAAGGCTCGCGGAATTCGTGTCTGAAAAGGTCGGTTTCGGCTTTCTTTTCTCGGAGCACATATCCAATTTGCCGGACCTTTTGTTCTTGATGGTGTGCATCATAACCTTTGCGAGTTGGACCGGGCGCTTGTGGCAGGCAGGAAAACACGCCAAAGGCCGGATGGTGAATTTCCAGGAGCACATAGGTTTGACAGTTCCATTGGCGTACGTCCTCAAAGACCTTTTAAAAGAGCTGTTTGGAAGAACGAATACGCGCATCTGGCTCTTGCACCCCGATCGGTTGGGCTTTCATTGGTTTCACGGCGGGGGAGACTTCGCGAGTTTTCCATCGGGGCATATGGCGGTCTTCACTGTCTTGATGCTGGGAATCGGCCGTTACTTCCCCCGGCTGCGTCCCGTGTGCGCAGGATTGCTCTTTGTCCTTGCACTGGCTTTGCTTCTAACCCAATACCACTTTTTCAGCGACATAGCGGCGGGGGCCTGTCTTGGTGTGATTGTCGATTTGCTTACCTGGCGGGGGCTGGCAAATCTTCGCGGTTCGAAGGACCCGGTGAACTAACCTGCCTTCAAGCCAAATAGGGTAAGATACTCGCATGGAGTCGAGTACGCAGAGCGAAAGGTTTACGATGAACGGCCGTGAGAGGTTTTTGGAAGTAATGCGTTTCGGCAAACCTGATCGTGTCCCTTATTTCGAAGAGGGGATAAGGGCTCAGGTCCTGAAGGTCTGGCGAAAACAAGGGCTTAAGCGCGGCGCTGATATCCGGAAGGTGTTTCCCTCAGATCGTCATGCGGAGCTGGAGCCTGACCTTGATCCGGTTCCACAGATAAAAAAATGGCCTGCTTCACTCTCCGAGTTGGCAGTTTTGCTAAAGAGTCTCGATTACCGTGACGATGGCCGCCTTCCGGGAGATTTGACCGCTCATATAAAGGTGGGAAAGGCGCGGGATTACCCTTTGATGCTGCGGGTGCACCGCGGTTTTTTCCTCTCAATGGGTATACGGGGGTGGGACCGCTTTAGGGAATTAATCGACCTGCTCATATACGATCCGCAACTCGTGCGGGAGAGCATGTCGATTCAGGGTGAGTTTGCAGCCAAACTAACCGAACGCTTACTTCGAATGGTCGATGTGGATGCAGTTGTGTTCAGCGAACCTATCGGCGGCAATGACAAACCATTGATCTCACCGGGGATGTATGAAGAATTCGTGCTCAAAAGCTATGAACCGGTTTTAGCCGTGATCAGACAATATGGTGTGGAGACAATAATATTTCGCACTTATGCGAACGCTCGGATATTGATTCCAAGTATTTTGAAGTGGGGCTTCAACTGCCTGTGGGCCTGCGAAGTGAATATCGAGGCGATGGACTATCGTGACATTCGCAGGGAGTTTGGCCGGGATCTACGCCTGATAGGAGGCATCGATCTGGATGCGCTCCGGCGCGGCAAGGAAGCCATAAAACGGGAGATCGAACAGAAGATCCCCCCACTGCTGGCCGATGGCGGATACGTGCCTCTGGCTGACGGCAGAATTCGTGCGGACGTAACCTTTGAGAATTATGCTTACTACAGGCGATTGCTGGATATAGCTACGCACAATCCGTGTTAGAAGACATCACGATTATTTACGGGCGAACAACCTCAAACCCGATCTCATTAGACGGCGCAAACCGATTTATTCGCTCTTCTGCTTACGGCGTCTTTTCACCGCAGGTTGCTTCTTTTCCTGTGGACCTGACGCGACGCTTTGCGCCTTGCTCTGTCTCCTCGCCTCTATGGCTTTCACCAGATTCGCGGGTAATCCCCTCTTTTTTGCAGCCTTGCTTCGCGCCTTGGTTAATGCTTTTGCAGCTAAAGGAGTTCGCATTGCGAAGCCGTATTTTTTCTTGTACTCTTTTGAATTGATGCCGTGGGATGTCAGATGTTTCTGAGTCAATTGCTTCATTTCGGCGCCGCATTCAAGACAGATTACCTTGTCATTCTGAATTGAATTTTCCGCTGTGATTGGTCCAGGGGGTTTTTCCTGTATAGCGGCCGGTTCCTGTGCCAGGGCCAGTTCAATTTCGCCGCATTCTGCCTTTTGCAGTTCCATGAGAGTACCAAAGACTTGCCGGAGCGATGACGTGATTTCAGTAGCTGACATTGGAGCTAAAGAAACTTGAGTCTGTACGATCTCTGAAGCGATTTCGATCATTTTTCTTGCCATTGGCGCAACCCTCCGTTGTGGATATAATTCGTTCCAAGGGAAAATCGAGTTTAATTAACGTCGTTAAGCTCGAACCAATTGTGGGTTAGCATTATTATAAATATATTTTAAACTAATGCAATAGGAAATCGCAATTATGCTCTTAGATACTCGAGATCCACAGTGCAAGACCATGATCCAGGGTGCGTACGGGAACTGAAGCCGATCCGGTTGCCCCTGTTATCGGGTGCGCTCAATGGATTTAAGAGGGCCGGCTTTTACAAAACTTATTGCGATGCTAAAGATAGCAATAGTTATCCCTATTCCTATTTCCACATCGGCCAGGTTGAAAATGTAGGGTCGAAGTCCAACCAAACCGAACTTGACAAAGTCAACCACCCCTCCGAATGCGATTCGATCAAACAAGTTAGACAGGCTGCCACCGAAAAACAACGATAAACCAAGTACCGGGAGAAATCGAAGTCCATTGGCAATCATTAGAAAAAGAATGCCCAGGCCCAGCAATACAGCGACTCCCATAGTGACGATTTTCCCGCGCCACATTTCCGGCAGAAGTCACTCGAGAGCGAAAACTCCGCCCTTATTCTCGACATAGTCAAGAGTTAGCATCCCTTTCACCAATGTTAAAGGCTTTGTTCTCGGCAGGTCCGATCTAACTATCTCTTTTGTAAGCCGGTCGGCGCCGATACAAAGAATTATAATGAAAAAAATGAGAAAGATTCTCTTCTGACTTTTCATGCTTTAACGCTGCCTGCTATATTTTAAAGACCGTCCGGGCATTTTGAGTGGTCTGAGCGGCCACTTTTTCGAAGGGTTCTTTCCGGCACTCGGCGATTTTTCCGGCCGTATGGAGCACGTAAGCAGGTTCGTTGGTCTTGCCCCTGTACGGCACAGGGGCTAGATAGGGAGAGTCGGTCTCCACAAGCAGCCTGTCCAATGGCGCGCGCTTCACCACGTCTTGGAGCAGTTCGGCTTTGGGAAATGTGATCACGCCAGGTATAGAGAGATAGAATCCCATGTCGAGGCATCTGCGCGCAACTGCCCAGTCTCCTGAAAAACAGTGCATAACCGAAGGGGGCAACGAGGAGGCAAATTCGGGCACGATTTGAAAAAAATCCTCCCAGGCGTCCCGAATGTGAAAAATCGCCGGTTTTGCTATTTCAACAGCCATCTCGATCTGACGCTTCATGCACTCTTTCTGGATCGGGCGTGGTTGTCTGTCGCGGAAATAGTCAAGCCCGATTTCACCGATCGCAACAACTCTGCGGTTGGCGGCAATTTCCTTCAGTTCCAGGAGATCGCCGACATTCATACTAAAGGAAGCGTGCGGATGAATCCCGGCTGAGGCGTAAATCCGCTCATGGCTCCGGGCTATCTGTGCTGCTTTGCGGCTCGTTTCAATATCGATGCCTATCGTCACGATCACGCTGACCCCGGCATGCAGCGCCCGTTTAATGGTGGCCGGGATGGAACCGGCAAATTCAGGGAAATCCAGGTGAGCGTGCGTGTCAATCAGTTCAGGAAGTTTTTGCATATTTTTGTAACTTTCGGGCATTGAGGACCGGTAAAGATACACTACGTCGGGTTTTCCCTTGCCAGGCGCAGGAGGCGAATCTATAATGCTTCCGGTTTATTCGCAAACATATTATTAATGTATTTATCAGGTTGCGAGGCAAAAGAATATGGATAGATTCCGATCTGCGCTTGCACTGGCGACTACCCTGGCGATCCTGATCCCGGCGGGTGCCGCACTGGCCGTGATGGCATACACGCCTGACACCCAGGAACTCCCACTTCGCGCCAATCCGTCAACCAGCGGCAAAATCCTTCTCAGTATTCCACCAGCATCCGGCGTCGAATTCGTGAACCCGCAGGCTTATACCAAAGTGCGTTACCAGAAACCAGATGGCAATATACAAGAAGGATGGGTCGCCTCGAGGTTTCTGAACCAACGGCCGCCCGGTTCGCCAACGACAAAGAAACTCGAAGAGGAAAATGAGACTCTGAAAGCGCAAATGGACGAAGTTGGCAAGGAGAAAACGGAACTGTCGCAAAAAGAAAAAGAACTCACGGACAAACTCACCAAGCTCAATGCAGCCTACGAGGTACTCAAAGAGGGCTCGGCAAATTACCTGAAGCTCAAGTCCGAGAATGATTCCGCAAAGGCCAGCCTGACGAGCGCTCAAGAAAATATACAAACGCTGGTTCAGGAAAACGAAAACCTCAAAATCTCCCATAACATCCGGTGGTTTGTGGCCGGAGCGCTTGTCCTGATTTCCGGCTGGTTCATGGGATGGGTTGCGGGTAAGTGGCGGAAAAAAAGGAGAGGGACTTACTATTACTAACCTCGAACCTCGGCGGGACATAATCCCTACTGAGATGGCCTTATTGAAAATAAGGCCATCTCAGTACGCCTCGCCTCATTCAGACTGACTTGAGGCCCTGTCGAATTCCTTTTCCAGCAGTTCGATCAGCTCCCTGACCGAGATGATCTGGTTTACCCTGTAAGCGTTTTTTCCGGCAAAAGCGAACCCGGCTTTGAGTTTTCCTTTCCTGGCGTTGGCCAGGGCCATGGCTATGCAGTAAGGGCTGTCCGTGCAGTTGCACGAGGTGATGCAGTGATAGGGACATTTGAACGGCTTTTTGTGCCCACTCTGGATGCTCTTTATAAAATCGTTTCTTATCGCCCTGCCGGGAAGCCCTACGGGGCTTTCTATGATTATGATGTCGTCTTCTTTTGCGTCTATATAGGCTTTTTTGAATTTGATATTTGCGTCGCACTCGTGGGTCGCGACGAATCGGGTACCCATCTGGACCCCCGCCGCGCCGAGCTTGATGAACTCAAGGATGTCCGCGCCGGTATATACCCCCCCGGCGGCTATCACCGGAATTTGGACCCCGTTTTCCCGTTCAAAAACGCCGACTGCCTCGACAACTTCAGGAACGATCTGCTCTAGGGCATACCTCGGGTCGTCCTGTTGCTCCGAATTAAAACCCAGGTGGCCTCCAGCCAGCGGACCTTCCACGACAAATGCGTCCGGGAGCCTGTTAAAGCGCGGAAGCCACCTCTTGCAGATGATGCGCGCCGCTTTGGCGGAAGATACTATGGGGACCAGCTTGGTTTTGACCCCTTCCTTCAGATATTTGGGAAGGTCAAGCGGAAGTCCCGCGCCGGACACGATGAGGTCAACTCCTTCCGCTATCGAGGTTTCGACCATATCGGCAAAGTTGGTCAGGGCCACCATTATGTTTACGCCGAGGATGCCTTTAGTCGCCTCTTTGGCTTTCCTGATCTCTTCGCGCAACACCTTGATGCTGGCTTCGACGTAACCTGTTTCACTGTCGAAACCCAAAACACCTATTCCGGCAGTCGCTATTACACCGACTCCTCCCTGGTTGGCTACAGCCGAGGCGAGACCTGAAAGAGACACTCCAATACCCATGCCGCCCTGTATAATAGGGACCTTGGCGACCAGGTCTCCAATTCTTAGTTTGGGAAAGTTCAAAGATAAACTCCAGTTCTTCCTGTTTGAGTGTTCTAACACTAATATGTCGCAGAAATATTCTCTTTAGGCAAGCTCAATAAGCTGTTACAGGAAAAAACCAAACTGCGGCGAGATGGATACGGATAAGATAACGCATCAAAATTCATCAGGACTTCTCAAAATATCTTCGTTGCTCGATGAATTGCCTCACCGGCCATCAAAAATATTCTGCGCGGTCGTCCATACTCCAACGGGATGCCCTTTTGCGATTAAACCAGTCCAAGAAACTTCCAATAGGTAGCAGACAGAAGGGCAATAAGCAAATAGGCAATTATGGTGAGCGGGATGCCCGTTCGGATGAATTGTGGAACTGAGAATGTGTTCGTGCCGAATGCTATCATATTCTGCGGCGCATTTACTGGCAGAATGAATCCGAAACTCACAACATACTGCAGAATCATTGTCATGCCGATTACATTTAGACCAGGAGTGGAAACGTTCTTTAAAATTTCTATAATAATTGGGATCATTGCAGCAGCGAGGCCACTCGCGCTGGAGAATCCAAGATGAATGATTATCAGAAAAGCCGCCAGGGTGAGCACGATCAGAAGCGCAGGGGCAGTACTAAGACCGAAAAGGGACACTATTGCCTTGGCGAGCCACACTCCCGCTTTGGTCGAGACAATTGCGGAACCGAGGCTGATGCCGATTCCAAAGAGAAACAGAGTTCCCCAGGCGATCCTTTGTTGAGCTTGTTCCCAGGTAATTATTCCGAGCCGCGGCACCATCATGAGAGCAATAGCCACCAGGGTGGAAGAAGATGTATCGATGTCATGGAGTATTTTTTCCGTTGTCCAGAAAAAGAGCAGGGCGATGGAAATGCACAGGAGTTTCTTTTCAGGGGCGCTCATCGGACCAAGTGCCGCAAGCTGTTTTCTTACTATCTCCCGCCCGCCTGGAATTTCCTTGAGGTCAGGGGGCATAAGCTTGATGAGTATAAAGAAGAGCGCAACGGACATGAGCGCCGCGCAGGGAGCGGCGGCGATAAACCATTCAAGCCAGGTTATGTCGTAACCGAGCTGCTGCTTTATGAAACTAACGGCAATCATGTTCTGTGCGGCTGCGGTCTTTATTCCCACGTTCCAGATACTATCGGCCTGGGCCGTTGCGATCATGAGCACTGAAGCAAAACGGGAAGATCTGTCTACCCCGAATGCCGCAATAATACCCATCACTATTGGCACCAGGCACGCCACGCGGGCCGTGGTGGAGGGGACGAAAAAGCTCAAAACAAATCCAACCAGAATCACGCCTATTATAATACGGTTGGTGCTGGTGCCGATTAGAGACAGTACCTTGAGTGCTATGCGGCGGTCCAGCCCCGTCTTTGTCATCGCCACCGCAAGGAACAGGGCGGCTCCGACCAGGGCACATGCAGTATTTGAGAATCCTCCCAGCGCCATGGTCAGACCCTGTGAAGTCCCGTAAAGGGCCCCCGCTTTTTCAGGGTTGGGAGACATGCCTATCAGAAATGTCATTAGCGTCGCAATGATTACACCGCTCACCGGATAGGAAACTCCTTCGGTCATCCACAGAACGACCGAAAACACAAGCAGAGCCAGGATGCGGTGTCCGGCGATTGAAAGCCCATGGGGAGCAGGAATCAGAAGAAGACCGGTAAGGGCGGCCAGAGCGATAAGAAGGCCGTATCGTTTGAGAATTGATTGTTTGGAGATTTCAGGAGATGCGAAGCCTTCGGGCATTGTTCACTCCTTTAATGCGAGTCCACATCGCGGGATACTCAACGCCCGTTGTGAGCCGATATCTCAAGATAATCCTGAAGTTTTTGTGCGGTTTTGGGGCCGACTCCACGGATTTCAGTCAAATCATCGACTTGTTCCCACGCCTCTTCGCGCCGTCTTTCTATGATAGAGGCCGCAATTTCGCGACGCATGTGAGGAATGAGAAGAAGCTCGTCAAGGGAGGCTGAATTCAAGTCTAGCTTGAGCCCGGCGGCGAGGAGGGCCGCGCCGGGCATGCGTCCGAATTTTATTGTGATTTCCGTTTTGTGACTAAGAATTTCCAGAGATTGTCCGCAGATAAGCTTTTGAGGCGCGACAGCCGCCGGGATTTCCCATGGGCAGCCTGCAATGGCGGCGGCGGCGGCCACAGTGGCTGTGGCGCTGTCAAGTGCGTAGATTCCAGGTTTGGGGATATCTCCTTTCACCTCCACCATAACGGCCGGGTGGAACTCGCGTTCCGGGAGCCGCGCACTCCAGCGCGAGCGAGTCAGGAAAAACCCGAACATCACGATGGACATTATCAGAATGGCGGCGAGGATTTTCGTATGATCTTTTTCCATTGCGAGGATCGCTATTTGGTTCTCATTTTGCGGAAAAGGGGTTAAATTCCTCCGAAAAATCCCACCGGGAACAAGTGGAATTCTATAGTGAGCAGATTCAATTTCAAAGTGCTTTTGTTGCTTGCAAGCGGCCATATGGTCGTGGATACATTCCAGGGAGCGCTACCGGCAGTTCTTCCCTTTCTCAAAGACAATCTGAATCTGTCTTATACTATGGCCGGCGTGATCCTCATTATGTCCAATATTACCTCTTCGGTAATTCAGCCCTTCTTCGGCATGATCTCCGATAAAAAAGAAAAGGCTTTCCTTCTGCCTCTGGGAACTTTTCTGGCCGGGGCAGGTTTCTGCCTCCTCCCCCTGGCTCGAAACTACAGTCTGGTTCTGCTTTCGGTGGCTATCAGCGGCATGGGTATAGCCTGTTTCCATCCGGAGGGATTCAAAACCGCGCGTTTTTTTACCGGCCAGAGAATGGCGACCGGAATGTCGGTCTTCTCGGTTGGCGGGAATATGGGAATAGCGCTCGGCCCGATCCTCGCTCTTAGCATCATCCACTACAGGGGCTTTTCGTCTTTGGGTTGGATGGTGATTTTGCCCCTGCTTTTTGTGACTGCGATCATCCTGTTTCGCCGGAGCGTTGCCGTGCCGGACTCCGGGACGCACCCGGCTCTCAAAGCGAAAACCGCAAGCTCCAAAGCTGCCTACCTGGCGCTCATTATTATAGCATGCGCGATCATAATGAGGACTTGGATTATGTTCGGCCTGATGACGTATATTCCGTTTTATTACATAAATTACCTGAAAGGCAATCCAGTCTTTGCGGGAAAACTTGTCAGCCTTTTTCTGATCGGCGGCGCACTGGGGACCCTTGCCGGATCTCCCCTAGCCGACAGGTGGGGCCACCTTTTCTGGCTGAGGTTTTCAATGTTGAGCTGCTCCCTGCTGTTTCCATTCATACTGTGGCTGCAAGGGTTGGCCCTATTTGCGATTGTTTTTCTGTTTGGGCTGGTCCTTATTTCCACTTTTACCGTTACTGTTGTTATGGGACAGAACCTGTTTCCGCACAACCTGGGGGTCGTATCGGGCCTGCTGGTCGGCTTCGCGATCGGAGCAGGGGGGATCGGCGTAACCCTTCTGGGCGTCATAGCAGATCATTTCGGGATCCCTGTGGCGATGAAGTGCATGGGTGTGCTTCCTGTTGCGGGATTCCTGCTGACCATGATCCTGCGTTATCCTGTCGCCGAACAGCTCAAAGATAAGAGTTCAGCGCTTGGCGCTTAGCTGGTGTCCGCACGGAAAGGGCTCTATTCCGCCCCCGGGGCGGGCTCTGGCGGGAGGCTGGACCGCAACCAAGAGTTCGACGCTCCTCGAGGCGCGTCCTGGAATTGGAAAATGGCGCTCTTTATTAGATTGCTGATTTTGCTTTGGCTCGTCAACCTCGCTCCGCTTTTTCTTGCGCAGATATTTGAGTCCAAATGGAACTCCCCAATCGATGGTGGTTATCTATTCTTTGATGGCCGGCCGATGTTCGGAAAGCATAAAACCATCCGGGGCGTTCTGGCCGGTATAATCACCGGCGGCTTAATAGGTTCGGTTTTGGGTTTTCCTCTGTGGCTCGGCCTGGGCGCCGGGTTTTTGAGTATGCTCGGAGACCTGCTTTCAAGCTTTCTCAAAAGACGTTTCTCCTTTGCCAGCGGGGACGCAGTCCCCGGACTCGATCAAATGCCCGAGGGACTCCTGCCGTTTATATCGATCGCACCTTATTATTCGCTATCAGTCGGATACGTTTTCCTGTTTGGAGTAGTATTCGGGCTTGGCGCCTATTTTGGATCAGTTTTTCTGAACCGGGTGCTTCTTCGCAAGCCTTTCGAGTCGTACCCACGGCGAATACGAGCCCTGACCCGGTTTCGTGAACTCGTTTCGTGCAAGATAACCGCCAGCCCTTTTCGCCAGATCCTGAATTTTGAAGATGCGATTTATTATCATCTGTTCATGAAATCCGTATTCAAGGCGCTAGGCATCTACAAACGCGGCCAAAAGAACGCTTTGGTTATCGAAAAGCGAGAGGTCTCATTTCACTTCAGCGACCTGCCGCCTGCCTTTGACGGCTATAAGATCCTGTTTCTCTCCGACCTTCATCTCGACGGCATCGATGGCCTGACTGAAAAAATCATTCAAATAATTCGTCAAACTCCCGCCGATATGTGCATCCTTGGAGGCGATTACAGGATGGAGACTTACGGTCCGTTTGAAGCCGCGCTTTGCCGGTTGCGCCTCCTGCTCCCCGAAATTCGCACAAAGGACGGTATCTTAGGGGTGCTTGGAAATCACGACTGCCCTGAAATCCTGGACTCTCTGAAGGAATTGGGGGTTGCCTTTCTTGTAAACGACTCCCATGTGGTCGAGCGAGGTGGACAGTCCATATGGATCGTCGGCGCCGACGACTGCCACTATTTTAAGGCCGACGACCTGGAAAGCGCTTTTAGCGGATTGCCTCTGCGAACTTTCTCCGTCCTGGTCTCTCACTCGAATGAACTTTACAAAGAGGCGCTCAAATACAGGCCGAATCTTTTTTTGTGCGGCCATACCCATGGTGGACAGATATTGATTCCTCCATTTGGTCCCATATTCACCCACAGTAAAGCCCCCAGGCTATTTTACCTCGGGAAATGGGATTATGAAGGCATGCCGGGCTATACGAGCGCCGGGGCAGGGGTTTCAGGGGTGCCGGTGAGGTTTAACTCGAAGGGCGAAGTGACCGTGGTTACCCTCAGGAGGCCTCCCGCTCCCGCCCCGTCTCGCGGGTGGGTGGGTGGTCTGTAGAGAATGAGCGGTCGGCCTCCGCGCTCACAGGTCGCTGCGGGAGGCCGGGCAAGCCCACTTCACAAAGTGAAGTAGGGCGAAGCCCCGCGAAGCGAGACCTTGACGCCGTTTTCACTTTACTTTCTGATGCGCTTAACATTTGGCTTGCCTTCAAACGCACCACGTTTAATGTCTGTGCGTTCTGCGTGGCTGCGCGTACGGTCGCCGCTCTTATCATGTCGGACGCATTTTTTTTCGAGCAAGGTATTATATAAGTTTATCATAACGAGGGGGCGGGCTTAGCCCAATCGAATAATCCATTAAATATTAAACCGGAATTCAATCACATCTCCGTCCTGGACGGGGTAATTTTTCCCTTCGAGCCTGACCACCCCATGCTTTCGCGCTGCGGCGTAATTGCCCGCTTTTCTCAAGTCCTCATAGGCGACCACCTCGGCCCGTATGAATCCCCTCTGCATATCCGAGTGAACGGCCCCTGCGGCCTCGATGGCAGGGGTACCCTTCGCGATTGTCCAGGCCCTCACCTCGTCCTCGCCCACCGTTAGAAATGTGATCTGGTCAAGAAGGGCGAAGGAACTCTTTATTACCCTGTCCAGGGCCGATTCGACTATTCCGAAATCCTGCATGAAAGATTCGGCCTCCTCGCTTGAGAGCTGAGCAAGCTCCATCTCGAGCTTTCCGCGGACTACGGCAGCCTGCGCCGACCTGAGGGAGACAGGCGGCATTAAGTCATCTTCATCCGAATTGTTCACTATAACCAGCAGAGGTTTTGCGGAAAGGAAGGTGTAGCCCCTCAGCTCGGGTGCGTTGACAAGTTGTGGGCGTGTTCGCAAGGGCTCTGCCGCATTGAGGATTTCGCCGCATTTCTCTAATAGTTCCTTTTCGGCGCCGGTTGGCTTTTTGCCTCGCTTGAGTTCGGCGTCCAGTTTCTCGAGGCGCTTTTCAACCGATGCCAGATCGGCAATGAGAAATTCATCCTCTAAGTCGCTGAAATCCCGTGCCGGGTCGGGAGCTCCCAGGGCAGAGTCGGCGAAATTGCGCACAACCATGATTAAAGCATCCATGGGCCGCATGTGAGTGAGCAGAAGCGACATATACTCCCGCTTGTTGTCGGCCATGCCTGCAACACCCTGGAGGTCCATATAGGTAATCTGCGCGTGGATGGTTTTCCTGGGATGATAGAGGGCGGTAAGCCAGTCCAGCCTTTGGTCCGGCGCCGGCACTACGCCCGGCACCGCTACGAGCTGCCCTCCCGGGGAGACCGATTCGCCGCTCCTTCTCGTTAGAGCGTTGAACACGGTGGTCTTGCCGGCCCTGCCCAGTCCTGTTATCCCGAGTTTCATCGCGATCCCCCTCACCTGTTGGATTGAAATCAGACCGAATGTATGCCCTCGAAGATTTTTTGAAAAGGGCAATTATCATGACGGCGGCGATATTCCGATCCGCAGCGGCCCCAGTCTGCGCATTTCATCTCTCTGCTTGACCGGACTATGCCACGCCTCTGCGGTGAACGGCTGCCGCATCTCAGACGCCACGGTTTATGACTTGGAATAGATCTCAATTGTAGTATTCTTACGCGCGCCAAGAGACCAATTTGTGTCCATCCGGGAACTCGCTCAGAGCATAATAAAGAAAGAAGCACATGGCATTCTGGAAGACACGCCAGCAGATCGGGCTGGCAGCGACGATAGTAGGTGGAGGCATCCTGCTCTCCCGGTTTATGGGGCTTTTCCGCGACAAGCTCATCTCGCTCCTGTTCGGGGCGACCCAGGAATCGGACCTCTATTTCGCTGCTTTCGTAATCCCGGATTTCATAAATTACATGCTTGCCGGCGGCTATTTTTCGATCACCCTGATTCCCTTTATCACCAAATACTTCGAAGAAGACGAGCAAGAGGGGTGGAGGTTTTTTTCAAGCGTTTTCTTCTGGGTAGCAGTTGCGATCTGCGCCCTTACTTTTCATGCGTTTGTCTTTGCGCCCAAGCTGGCCCGCCTCGCAGCGCCAGGGCTTACCGCCGAGGCCATTTCCCGCCTTGCATGGTTCCTGCGGATCATCCTGCCGGCGCAAATATTTTTCCTCTGCGGTTCGTGCCTGAGCGCGATTCTTTTCATGCGTAAACAGTTCTTCATACCGGCCATGGTCTCAATAGTCTATAACCTGTTCATCATAATTGGAGGCATCCTGTTCCGGGCAAGGGGAATGGAAGGTTTTTGCTGGGGCGTTCTTGCCGGGTCCTTTGTGGGGAACTTTTTGCTGCCCCTGCTTGCGGTGAGGTCCGGAGGCGGTTTGCACATCAGATTCTCGTGCTTCCACCCCGGATTGAAAAAATATATCCTCGTGGCGCTCCCGCTCATGATCGGACAATCCATCACGGTCCTTGACGAGCAGTTCGTGAGGATATTCGGCTCTCTTGCAGGGGTCGGGGCTATCAGTTGGCTAAGCTACGCGCGGCGAATTATGATGGTCCCGGTGAGCGTGGTGGCGCAGGCCGCCGGGGTAGCTTCCTATCCGTTTATGGCCGAGCTGTTCGTAAGAAAGGATCTTTTAAGGCTCCACCGGACGCTAAACTCCGCACTGCAAAATGTAATGACCCTGCTGGTTCCGCTTTCGATGTGGATGATCCTCGTCGCCGAACCGACAATACGGCTGATTTTCCAGCAGGGCCGATTCGGCGTTTCAGATACCGCTCACACCGCCCGGCTGCTGGAAATACTGCTTATCTGCGTCCCTTGCTGGGGATACCAGCAGGTCTTGAGCCGGGCCTTCTACTCCAGGCTTGATACGCTGACTCCGGCTGTTTTGGGGACCTCCGTTACCCTGCTCATGATCCCGGTTTTTTATTTGCTGACAGTCCGCACCGGCGCACTGGGTGTGGCCTGCGCGAGCGCAGCTTCCATCTATTGTTTCAGCGCGGCCTTGACGTTCTGGTGGAAAGCTAGGTGCGGGGGTGAGGTTTTTGCCGGGCTGCTGTCGGGTACGGGCAAAGTTCTCATTGTGTCCACGGTCTCGGTCGTGCCGGCTTGGGCCGCTGGAAAGGCGGTTCCGTTCGACCCGCATTTGTCTCCTTACCTGAGCGCATTTTCAGAAATCATTTTTAGTGGATTGTGCTTCGGGATCATTTTTTCACTCCTTTCCGGTTATTTTATCCCGGAGCTGGCAAGGCCGTTCCTTGACCGAACAGGCCCAATTGGAAGGCGGCTTCTCAGGGACAGGACTTCCGGCAGTTAATGTTTCGCAGGTTATTTTAGAACTGGCTGTGTGATCGACATGCCGGAGGATTAATAATGGAAAGAAGGGATGACCTCAGGGAGCTTCCGAACAGGGACGGTCATAAGTGCTTCGGGTGCAGCCCGAGCAACACCTACGGGCTTCAAATGAAGTTTTTCACCGATGAGAAATCTCTTTTCTCTTGGGTGACAGTTCCCGGCCACCTGTGCGGGTGGGACAATCTGGTTCATGGAGGTGTTATCGCTGCAATACTCGATGAGACCATGGGGTGGACGGCTATTAGCTTCTTGAAGAAGTTCGCGCTTACTCTTGCAATGACGGTCGAATTCCATAAATCTGTACCAATCGGCGAAGAGATATGGGTGAAAGGGAGCGTGCTCTCAGTCAGGGGAAAGCGAGAGGCTTCCGTGGAGGGCTGTCTTTATAAAGGGGACAATACGCTCTGCGCAAAATCGACGGCAACATTCAAGCTTTTCACCACCGAGGCAATAGTAAGGCTGGGAGTCATGAAGGAGGAGGACATAAAACAATTCAATTTTTTGATCGAGCCGTAGCGGAGAGAGGGATCGGGAAGGGCAGCCAACCCCCAAAATTTTTGGACAGGATTAACAGGATTAGCAGAAAAGAATGGAAGCGGACCTAAAACTACCTGGCAACCACCGACATAGAGACCTGACCGCTTCTAAACTTTGGGGCATCGAGTCTTCAGGTTAAACGCAAGTATCGCACGTATCATGCAAAAGGCAAAACAGGTCTCGACGCTCTGCGAGGTTATTTTTCAATCCTGTAAATCCCGTTAATCCTGTCTAATAGCTTTGAGGGATGCGGAATGACAGGTTCACTCAGACCGAAAATGTTATATAAGGGCAATGAGGGCTGGAGACAACTTTGGGGAGGTGAAAGAGATGTCCGAAAAGACCCTCAGCCCACAGTATGTATGAGACGAATCGGGGCAAAAGGCTTTCGCTGTTCTCCCGGATGCAGAAAACTCGAGGGTCCGAGAGCCGGCTACCGTCTTCGGGTTGGTGATTACCGAATCCTCTATGAAGTCGATACTGGAACGGCGAAATAGATGTTGCCCCCGAGGTCCTCTACTGCGAAGCCACAGGAGAGTCCCTGCCTGACTGGATGCAAGAAGAAAGTGGACTGAAAGAGACAGCCTGACACATTGTCATTTCTGTATAACCGGCAACAAACTTAAACCTGTATAACCCATGGAGCGGCCTTCCGCTGTTATTTGCAGCGCTTCCATGGGTTCAGTGCGGCGCTCCTTCTTAAATACTCCGGGCTGACTTATTAAGCCCTTTCAGGGCAAAAAATACTTCCTCGTATGATAGACTTATATAATCCTGGATTATGCGTGCGTTTGACTGACAATTATAATGCATTTGTCCCAACTATCTGATATTATGGCGCAATTTCGTAAGAGGGAGGAAGAGGTGCATGCGTGCAGTTGGTGACAAACAGAGATGGTCCATACGGCCGGATTTCGACAGATCCATTCGCATTGATTTTCAGGGCGC
>JBELAB010000150.1:0-7162 GCA_049509275.1 Syntrophobacteraceae bacterium
GCCCATGGCCTTGAAGACACCAAAGTGGCGCAGGTTGTCGAGGGTGAAATTGTAGAAAATCTGCCCCGTAACTGCCGCTCCGACGATAAAGCCGATGAGGACCACAAAGCCGAAATTAGTAAGGATCGACGTGTTGTTCATAAAATATCGCAACGACAGCTGTTTGAATTCTTCCGCCGTATATGCGGCCATATCAGTTTCGCTGGTGATAAGCCGCGCCACTTCTTCCGGCTTTTGGCCGGCCTTAGCCTTGGCCAGAACATAGGAGAGCATTTTGCGTTCGCTCAAGGCATAGCTCTTGGCACGGGTGTAGGTGGTGTACAAAATGGGCTGGGACTGGAAGGTCGGCGTCCCGCGCGCTATGCCGACGACGACGGCGCGCTTGTCGTTTAGCTCCAGTACGTCGCCAATTCTTAATGGAATCGGCTTGCCCTCAGGTGTGGGCGATGGGGTGGCCAACCTGCCCTTGGCGCCGGCTTCATCTACGACGACACTGTCGGGCTGGCGCAAATCGGAAAGCTTGCCTTGAAGCATGGCAGAAGGGCCGCCGATAAGTGTGGCGTCATCGAATCCCAAAAGGTTACAGTGGACAAGTTCCCCGTTCGCCAGACGTACGCTTTGGTTTCCCTTATAGAGCGGCACCGCCCACTCGACGCCATTTACTCCGCGTACCCGATAGAGCTGGGTATCGAGCAATGGCTTGGCGTCGTCGATGAACTGTACTTTGGGGTCCATAACCCATATGTCCGGCAGGCTAATGTCGGAAATGAAACTGTAGGTGTGAGACAGGATGCTGATCAGGATGCCGGGCTGCTGGACCATGATGATAGAGGCCAAAGCGATGCCGGTTATGATCCCAATGTACTTGCCACGGTCGCCGAAGAGCATTTTGAGGGCTATTTTATACACTGGAGTTACTCCAATTGTGGCGCTGAATATTACCGCAAATCTTCTTGACCGGCTTGCGTTGTCAAACCGGATATGAGGCAAACCGCATCGGCGCAGTCATCACGAAGGCCCTCCGGCAGCAATCGCTCGAATGCCACCCATGGAAAACCGGGATATTTGGCCAGCAAGGGCTGCAATCTGTCGGGGCTCAAGATTTTTTGGGCCGGCGAACTGCATGAACTGCCTGGAATGAATCTGAAAAATACATTGCCCGACTATATTCATCCTGCATAGATGAACTGAGTATTCATTCACTTCTTGAGACGGATTTCCCTTCTGGAGGAGTTCTCGGACTATTCCTTCCAGATACTCATCCATAGGCCGAATGGCGGTTTCCGCCACCTTACTTAAAATACCGCTCGGATCCGTAGTTTCCTGTGCTAAGAGCTTTCCGTGCCAGGCTGGAAACCCGTCGCCGAGACCTCGCAATAGAAAAGAACGGATGAATGCTTGAAGTCGCTCCTCCGGAGTCGATTCTTCCTCAAGGCCCAAATCGTGGGGGTACTTCTCCACAGCCCACCGGTGGGAATATTCGAACACAGCTGCATACAGACCTTCCTTATCCCCAAAATGATAATTCACCGCACTAAGGCTGGCGTTGGCATGCTTGCAGATCTCTCTGATTGTGGTGGCACGAAAGCCATGCCGGGCAAACACCTCTCCTGCCGCTTCGATCAACCGTTTTTTAGTTCCTTCATCCCAGAGTGGACGGACTTTCATGAATCCTCCATACCAATAGTATCCAACAAAGGTTGGAAAACACTCGTTCGAAACAAACATTCTAATAATTGGAACAAACGTTCTAATTTGTCAATTACTATTTTCGATAGGCACTCACAGCGCATAGCGTCTGGAAAAAGAAGATGTTGGCCTGATCTGAGTGCAGGAACTCGTTGCAGGGAAATCTGGTTCGAAGGAGACAGCTGGGCTAAGATAAGTGGTTGTATCTGTTGTATAAATTACCAAATTCCCCCATTCTTAAGGGCTTAAAACGCTGTTTTGGCATCGAAAAGACCAGTTTAAGGCGGTCTCGACTCTCAAAAGGCGCTCCAGAGATGCCATAGTGCCTCTACGTTGGCTCGAAAAGGGAAAACTCCACAAAGCTCTCTTCGGCCTTGAGAAATTGGGGCGCCAAAATATTCGCCGTTTTCGAATCATTTCTTTACCGAATCGACCCAAACTCGAATCTTTCGGAGTTGGCAAGACACAGCAACTTTCCATGGGATTGGCTGATTGGGATTCTCGGGGTTTATAGCGTACAGTGGCAAGCAGTGCTAAGACTATATCTCTGAGGTTGAAAGCCTATTGCGAAGCGATATAGGAGATCGCTTTGAAAGAGTCAGCACCGCCTTATACCGGATGATAAGGCGGCTTGTAAAGGTTGGCGTGAAAGCGGTCTACCACACCAGAACCCGGCATGTCCATGTTGCGTCGGCTTTTCCACTAGTCCGTTATTATCGCATCATTTTCGCTTGAGAGTTCCTTCAACACGATGTGGGAAACCGGGCCATTAACTACAGGTATAGGGGTGGGTCCTGAAAGTACCAAAACCCGTCTCATTGACCTTTCTCTCACGAACCGCGAGATAAAGCTCAACGGCTTTTTCCACGGCATCGTGACGACTTCCCGCCACCCGATTCGCACAGTTGCGAACGAGGGCGTTGTCGCTGTCTATGATCTATGTCGGCCTAAGATAATCTTGCATGTGAGGCAGGCTTCAAAAGATCGGATAATTTTCTTCGCATAATCTTGCCCGTGCTTGTTGTGGGCAGATGATCCACAAAATAGACGCCTCTTGGGACCTTATAGTTGGCCAGGTGTTCGCGGCACAAAGACAGAATTTCCTCTTCGGTTGCCGTTTCCCCCGGTTTGATGACAACAAAGGCCTTGGCCAGCTCACCCCTGAGTTCGTCGGGTTCTTTGCCTACGGCGCACATTGCGACCTTCTCCAGCTTCAGGATCACGCGCTCGATTTCCGCAGGATAGATATTGTAGCCTGCGGTAATGATCATGTCTTTCTTGCGGTCCACGACGAAAATATAGCCTTCTTCGTCCATGTAGCACACATCTCCCGTGTGCAGCCAGCCATCTTCCTCGATCGCCTCCCGGGTTGCCTCTTCATTGCCCCAGTAGGCATCCATGACAATCGGCCCCCGGAACATCAATTCGCCTATCTCACCGGCTTTCAGCGTCTTGGCGGCATCTTCGCTATCAACGATCTTGGCTTCGGTGTAAGGCAGAGGGACCCCGATCGAGCCCAGTTTGTTCTTGCCATAATAGGGATGGGTGGTTCCCAGCCCGGCCAGTTCAGTCATTCCCCACAATTCCAGGAGCGGACAGCCGAAACGCTTTTCCACTTCGACCATCTTGTCCACAGACATAGTCTGGCCGCCGACCGTGCAGCGCGTGAGGGAGCTGAGATCGAATTTGTCGAGGTCCGGATAACTGAGCAGGAACATATACATGGTCGGCACGCCCTCAAACATGGTCGCGCGGTATTTTTGGATGGCTTCGAGCGCATCGAGTTCGTTGAAACGGGGCAGGAGGATAAAGGTGCCCCCCAGAGCAAGCTCTCCGTGCATCACGACGTTTCCATACACATGAGCGCAAGGCAAAGCGGACACGACGCGGTCCTGACTGGTCTTCATATGCATGTTAGCGGTCATGCAAGCGTTCACGAGCACCGCTCGATGACTCAGGGACGCGCCTTTGGGATGTCCTGTTGTCCCGGATGTATAACCGATAGTGGAAATATCTTGCGGGCCGGCGTTCGAACGCATCGGCTCCGAAGAACCATTGTTCAGAACATCCTCAAAAGAGAGGATGCCGCCCCCTGCGTCCTCATAGCTGATAATATACTCCAGCCCCGGAACGCCATGAGTGGCTTCGCGAGTTGGTCCAGCCTTGTCCAATGAAAGAATGATCGCCTTCGCCCCGCAATCTTGAACGACGTAGCAGACCTCCTCGGGCTTGAGCATCACATTGATGGGATTGATCACTCCTCCAAGCTTGGCGATGGCATAATATGAGACAATCCATTGCCACGAATTGTTGGAGTAGATGGAAACGCGGTCTCCCGGATTGATGCCCATCTTGCGCAAGGATTGGGCCAGCCGGTTGGTCAGATCGTCAAGTTGACGGAAAGTAAAGGTTTTTTCTTGAAAGATCAGAGCGGTCTTGTCGGCGTAGTCTTTGGCGGCATGAGGTAGAATGTCTCCCAAATTTTGGAGCTGATTCAGCATAGCACACCTCTTTGATTGTGAATTGTGATTGTGTTTTTTGCAAGATCCAGGGTAAATGAAGACTTAAAATCATATTATCACTTGCCATGCAGCAGTCGCAAGCAACTTCCATCAATGAGACAAAACATGAAGATAAAAGTCGAATCCTGGTTGAAATTCTCAATCACATGTTTGCAACTCAGAATGATCTCGGAATTTAAAAAGTGAGAATTCTTGCAGCGGTTCAGCGAAAATGAGTATTCTTAATCTTGAAAAAATGTTCAAGCCTGCCGCCGTCGCCGTCATTGGAGGGCGCCCACGGAGTGATATTATTGTCAACACCCTGATCAGCAATCTGAAGAATGGGGGCTTTGCCGGAAACATATTTCCGGTGGCGCCCCCTCGCGATGATCTTTGCAGCCTTGCTGCATGCCCCCGGCTCGCGGACGCCGGCGAACCTATTGACCTGGCTTTGATCGCATCACCTCTTCATTCCGTGCCTGCGGCAATTCGGGCTTGTTCCGAAGTCGGCATTGCAGGCGCGGTAATCTTTGCAGACGGTAGCGGATTGACCGCCGTGGAAAGGGCTAGCCTTGACAATCAAATCAAAGAGGCAGCATATCTAGGTTCCATCCGGATTATTGGTCCGGGTTCTTCAGGGATTTCATACACTGGTGCGAAAATTTGTGCAATCCATGCCATGAATCTACCATTGCCCGGCAAACTCGCCTTTATTTCTCAGAGCAGGGCCATTTACCATGCCATTCTGGACCTGTCGATAAAGGAACAGATCGGTTTCAGTTACTTTATCAGCACTGGTGGAATGCTGGATGTGGATTTCGCCGATCTCATCAATTTTCTCGGTAATGATGACCGCGTCAGCAGCATCGCCTTCTATCTCGACAGGTTGACCAATTTCCGCAAATTCATGAGCGCGGCCCGCGCCGTTTCGCGCATCAAACCCATTGTTGCTTTGAAATCCGGAAGAGCCGGCGGCGGCGATCGCTTCGAAGCATCACAAAGAACTGCAATCATAGGTGAGGATGATATCTATGGCGCCGCTTTCAAACGTGCCGGTATTGAACGCGTCAACACCTTCACAGAGCTTTTCGATTGTGCTGAACTGTTAGCCAAGCAGCCGCGTTATTCCGCCTCCAGGCTAGTGATCGTCACCAATGGACGGGGGCCGGGCATGATGGCCGCAGATGCCCTTGCCGATCAGGGAGTCGAACTGCCATCTCTCAACTCCGAGGTCATCAGGAGCCTGAGCGCCATCCTTCCCCCTTCCTGGACCGGAGACAATCCGGTGGACGTAGGCGCGGACGCCTCGCCGCAAAGATACGCAAGAGTGGTTGAAATCTGCCTTGCAGCACCTGAGATCAAAGCCCTCCTGATTATTCTGGTCCCCAACGCCGCTGCCGTTGCCACCGCCGTTGCAGAATCACTGATCGAGATTTTACGCGGCAGGAGGATTCCGGTTTACACCGTGTGGATGGGGGCAGCGGAGGCGGAGCAAGGCCGGGATATTCTGAACCGGTCGGACCTTCCAACTTTCGAAACCCCTGAACGCGCGATCAAAGCCTTCCTGCACATGGGCTCCTATGACCACAATCTGAAAATGCTCCAAGAGATTCCGGAAAAACTTCCACGGGGCATGGAGTTCAATGCGAACGCTGCGCGGACTATTATTCAAAGGGCCATTGACGGCGGCGGGAGATTGCTCAATGATGAGGATTCCAAAGCGTTGCTGACCGCTTATGGGATTCCGGCCGGGGGGGGCGTGACGGGAACTCCGGGTTATGAGCTGATGCTCGGCGTCAGAAGAGACCCTGGTTTTGGCCCGGTTCTTCTGTGCGGCGCCGGGGGCATTGTGGGGGAAATCTTCAGAGACTGCGCTCTGGCTCTTCCCCCATTGAACCGCGTGCTTGCCCGGCAGCTTATTGAGGCGAGCCGGGCATACCAGCTCCTTAAGGGAAACCAGGATCAACTGCCGGCACTCCTGCTGCTGATCGAGGAGATCCTCATCCGTCTCTCACAACTCGTCACCGACTTACCAGAGGTGGTTCAGCTTGATATCAATCCGTTGATCCTGCATGCACATGCCGCCGCCGCTATAAGCGCCAGGGTGGAGGTTGAACCGGCCGGCGTCGCCGCTCCGCACCATCTTGTAATCAGCTCATATCCCAGCCAATACGAAATGGAAACCGTCACCAGGGGAGGAATGGAGATTTTGCTCCGCCCCATCAAGCCGGAGGATGCTCCGCTTTTGGTGGATCTCTTTCATTCGTTGTCTCCAACCAGCGTATACTATCGGTTCTTTATCCCACTCCCGGAACTTCCCCTCAGCATGCTCACAAGGTTTACGCAGATCGATTACGACAGGGATATCGTCGTGGTGGCAATCAAACAGACCTCGGGTGCGGAAATGATCCTGGGAGTGGTCCGGCTCATGAGCGAGCCGGATGTCACCAGTGCGGAATTTGCCATTACTGTTGGTGATGCCTGGCAAAAAATGGGCGTCGGGGCTGCTTTGCTCGAGTACTCAATCCATATAGCCAGGGAGCGAGGTGTTCAGTTCATCTGGGGCATGGTCTTACCAGAAAACAAAGGCATGCTGGCGCTTGCTCGCAGCCATGGCTTTACTGTCAAGAAGATTGACGACAGCCAAGATTATGAAGTGAGAATCGACCTCACTGAGGACGAGGAGGACAGCGAACCTGATATCGCAGCAGTATCCGGCGACGTAGTGCGAGACCGGTTCAATGGAGACAAGCTGCTCATGCAGCTTGCTTGGCAGATCAATTCCCGCTTGCTTCCGGCGCCGGTACCAACCGATTGGCACCTTCAATATACCCGGGTTCCTTTGCTTGAGGGATCGGGCGGAAAATCTCCACGTGTATACGATTTTATGCGTAATTCAGAAGGCCCATCAGAAAAGTCGTACATCTCTCCTATATAGCGTTATGGAGGGGACTGGTTACCTGATTAACATA
>JBELAB010000151.1:0-6851 GCA_049509275.1 Syntrophobacteraceae bacterium
TTGGATCGATGTTCTTGTACTCGATCTGCATACCTTTCCTTTTCCGCACACAATTAAAAAGTTAGAAAATTCCCTTTCTCCGGCGGACGAAATTAACTTTCTTTGTCCGGCAATTGAGGACACTGAAAAACGGATTTTGAAATCTGCTAAGCCAGGATTATGCCAATTCGTTTTCCGAATGGAAAATCACCCTCTGGAGGTTGTTACATAAGGCTAAATAACCACATTCTGATTGTCAAGTAGGTGATCTGCCACGATTTTGGTTCGCTTTTCCTGAAATAGAGACGCCCCTCCCGGAAGAGGACCCCATTATATCAGGGAAAGACCTTTTGCGAACACTATTTTCCAGCCCACATTGAAAATTTTTCTTTTTCTGACTGAGCCTTGTCCGATCCATCAACGACTACAAGCCGCAACGGGGCGCATTCTTATCGCGGCCGCCAGCGACTCCGGCAGGGTAATGAAAAAGGGTTCTCAGGCGGGAGAAGCGCCTGAAAATTGCTAACGATTTCGTCATTCCGTACCGGCTTCCGCCGGCATAACGGGAACTCCGGCTTTCACCTGAATGACGTCACCCCGGACCAGACCCGGGGCGGGACCCAAGCTTTTCCCCAGCTAATTGATTTCAAAGCAAAAGACACTGGACCCCGGCTTTCCGTCATGCCGGCGGAAGCCGGTACGTGGTGACGTCTATAGGTTTTTCGCCCTGCTAGGCGGTTTTGCGCGCTTTCGGCCTTCTCTTAACAGTAGGTCTGCCTCCTCTTTGTTCGGCTGCAGAACCGCTTGCAGCAGCAGTTTCGACCTTTTTGCGCTTCCGCTCTTCCAAAAACTTGACAAGGTTCTCAGGAAGTCCTCTTTTCTTAGCGGCTTTGCTTCGTGCCTTGGTCAAAGACTTTGCCGAAAGGGGCTGTTTAAGAGAAAATCCCCATTTTTGCTTGTACGCGCGAGGTGTGAGGTCATGCGCACTAAGGTGTTTTGTCGTGAGTTGCCTCATCTCAGTTCCGCACTCCAGGCAAACAATCCTGTCGTCCTGGATGGATTCACGCGGCTCTATTTTCGCAACCGGCGCCTCCTCAGCCCCCGCTTCCTCAGCAACACCCCTGTCCAGGAAGAGTCCTTTTTCTTCGGCCCTTTGCATCCTTTGCAGAGTAGAGAAGGTCTTGATCAGAGATTGCTCTATCTGCTCAGCAGACATCTGCCCGACCGATGCCTGCGCCTGAACAATCTCCGCTGCAATATCCAGCAGTTTCTTCATTTTCCCCTCCCGACCAAACAATGAAATCATAGATCTTAAGTTGAAGGCATAAGATCACTTCACAAAGCGGTCTAATTTAATATGCAAAATAATACATCAAGTCAACAATAATCGATTTAAAAAATATCGAAATAATCATCCGGAGATAAGGACTCTTATAGATTCCCGAAGCAGCAATCAATGGCGGTAACCGGTTGCCTTTTCAGTTAGATGCACCCCGCCTGTTTTATGACATTATTATCCACAACCCTTTATTAAGTGTGACTCCCGGACCAATACATCACCCTTGCGCTGCCGCTCCAAGAAGTCTGGAGCTAGAGGACCAACAGATCGACCATGAGCTCCTTTTCCCTCTGGTTAGCAAAAACTTCGGAGTGGGGCTGCCGTAAGACAAATAATTACCCTGGAGAGTGACTTTGGCCGCAGATCAACCGGCTAATTATCCGTGCAGTACATGAATCCGGAAAAGAATTTTATTTATTGATTAGTAAATAGCGGAAGCACAGAACAGGTGTAACTCATCACAGGGCGCCTACATTTCAGCCTGACAAATCAATGTGTGCTCAGGCTGCTGTTTCAGGAAGGCGAACGAAATGGGTCCCGCGATTATTTCCGTCTTGCCAAAAAAACGGGACCCTTTTTGCTCAGAGGAAGGCTGGAAAGATGAGATGCTTAAGGTTAATTACAATTTCTTTGGCGCTCGTGCTTTGGGTTTTGGAGTTTTATGCAGCTTAATCGGCCCAAACCGATAACACCAGGATAGACAACAACTAGGCCGGCCAAGACCTGCGGAACGCGCAGGGCAACCCTCCCGGGCAGGGCTAAGGCAGTCTTGCTTCTCGCTCCCTGCTCCCTGCTTCCTGCTCCCTGCTTCCCGCTTCCTGCTTCTCCGGATAGAGCGCTAGCTTCTGTAGGAAGCGTTAATCTTTACATAATCGAAGGAAAAATCGCAGGTCCAGGCAGTGAAGGAGCCCTCTCCCAATCCCAGGTCCAGCCGAACGCGTATTTCTTTCTGCTTGAATATCCGGGACGCCTTTTGTTCGATCTGTTCCCCCAAAACCGGAGCGCCATTTTCAAATACACAAAGGTCTTCGAAAAAAAGGCACACCCGTTGGGGCTTAAGCTTCACGCCGGACCTTCCCACGGCCGCCACTATCCTTCCCCAGTTAGCGTCCCGGCCGAAAAAAGCGGTTTTGACCAGCGGCGAATTGGCTACGGTAAAGGCTACCTGTCTTGCGCTTTCGCGGTCGGCGGCGCCGCTGACCACGATCTCGATCAGCACGGTGGCGCCCTCTGCGTCCATCACCACCTGTAACGCCAGGTCACGGAGAACCGAGGCGAGCGCCATGCCAAAAACCCGGCTTTCGCTGCCGTCTATGTCAGTTACAGGTGTATTCCCAGCCGCTCCGCTCGCGAGCACTATAAGGGAATCATTGGTGCTCGTATCGCCGTCAACCGTTATGCAGTTAAAGGAGCTGTCCGCCCCGTTGCGGGTCCAATAATCCAGGACTTCAGGACTTACGGCGGCGTCCGTACAGGCAAATACGAGAAGTGTCGCCATATCGGGAGCTATCATACCGGCGCCTTTGGCTATGCCGGCGACGGTAACACTCGAACCTGCACCCAACTCGATGTGCGTGCTCGCCATTTTTTTGACAGTATCCGTTGTCATTATCGCTCTGGCGGCGTCTTCCCACCCATCCGGCCTGAGCGAATGGATGAGCCTGGGCATGCACCGGGCGACCGGATCGAGGTCCACCTGCATTCCGATAACGCCGGTCGAGGAAACGAGGACCGAATCGGCCGGGCAGCCAAGCGCGCCGGAGGCAATCCGGGCCATTTCAATCGCCCGGATTTTTCCCTCCTGGCCGGTGCAAGCGTTGGCGATTCCCGCATTGGCGAGGATTGCGGTTGCCCTGCGTTTTTCAAGGCGCTCCCGGCAGAGTTCCACCGGGGCCGCACAAAACAAGTTCCTGGTGAAAACACCCGAAGCGGCGCAGCCCGCAGGATCTTGCGCACAGATCAGCGCCAGGTCGAGCCTGCCGCTGTAGCGCATTCCCGATTCAACCGCGCCTGCAAGAAAACCCGCAACTTCGAACGGACCTCTACTTACCGTGACATTTTTTGTATTTTTTGCCGCTTCCACAGGGACAGGGGTCATTTCTGCCAACCTTTCCGTCTTTTCTTACGGCCTGTTGCTTTGGAGACCCTTCGGCCGGCCCGTAGAACATGGGCTGATCTTCCTGCTCCGCGCGCATCTCCTGCAACTGCTCCTCTCGCTGAATCTGGATATGAAAGAGCTTCTGGAGAGTTTCTTCCTTTACGCGATCGATCATCTGCTGGAACATCTCGTGGCCTTCGCGCTTGTAGGCGACCAGCGGGTCCTGTTGTCCGTAGCTGCGAAGACCGATGCCTTCCTTGAGATAATCCATGTTCAACAGGTGATCTTTCCAGAGCGCGTCAACCGTCTGCAAAAGGATGTAGTTTTCCAGGTCGCGCATGATCGGCTCGCCGAACTCTTGTTCACGGGCTTCGTAGCGCTGCTGCGCGAGCTCGAGCAATTCTTCCCTGAGGGCCTCGCGATCCATGTCTTCAAGTGATTCGACCGTGAGATCGGGCGGAAGGCCGAAAATGCGCAACATTTCCTTGTTGAGCCCATCGAGGTTCCAATCTTCGGCGTAGGTCTTTTCGGCTGTGTTCTGCTCGATTATAGAGTCAAGCATGTCATCTATCATGTCGAAGACAGCGGGCTTGAGATTCCCCCCCTGAAGCGCTTCCCGCCTCTGCCGGTATATGATCTCGCGCTGCTGGTTCATCACGTCATCGTATTCGATAATATTTTTGCGGATGCTGAAGTTGTGCGCCTCAACCCGGCTCTGGGCGTTTTCGATGGCCCTGCTGATAAGCCGGTGTTCGATCGGTTCGTCTTCTGCCATGCCGATTCGCTGCATGAGCCCCGAGAGCCTGTCGGCTGCAAAAATCCGCATCAAGTCGTCTTCCAGCGACAGGTAAAACCTGGATGACCCGGGATCGCCCTGGCGCCCCGAACGGCCTCTAAGTTGGTTGTCGATCCGCCGGGCCTCGTGGCGTTCCGTGCCGATGATATGCAGCCCGCCCACCTCTACCACGCCCGGCCCAAGGACAAGGTCCGTACCGCGGCCCGCCATGTTCGTCGAGATTGTAACGGCCCCGGGCTGTCCGGCTCTGGCAACTATTTCGGCCTCTTTTTCATGTAGCTTGGCGTTGAGCACCTGGTGCGGCACACCAGCGCGCTTAAGCATTTCGCTCAGCTTCTCCGATTTGGTGATACTGATCGTTCCCACCAGGACCGGCTTTTTTATGCCGTGGAGTTCTTTAATCTCCCCGGCAACCGCCCTGAACTTCTCTGATTCGGTTCGGTAGATGCAATCGGGAAAATCATTCCGGATCATCTCTTTGTGCGTCGGGACGACCACCACATCCAGCTTGTATATCTTTGCGAATTCCGCTGCTTCGGTTTCGGCGGTCCCGGTCATGCCCGCAAGCTTTCCGTACATGCGAAAATAGTTCTGAAAAGTAATCGAAGCCAAGGTCTGGTTTTCATTTTCGACCTTTACGCCTTCCTTGGCCTCCAGTGCCTGGTGAAGTCCCTCGCTGTAGCGCCTGCCCGGCATGAGCCGGCCGGTGAACTCGTCAACTATGATTACCTGGCCTTCCTTTACGATGTAGTCCACATCCCGCTTGAAGAGAACGTGAGCGCGGAGCGCCTGTTGTACGTGATGATTTATTGTCATATTGCGGGCATCGTAAAGATTTTCGATCCCCAGCAACCGTTCTACCCTTGCCACACCATCCTCGGTCAGGGCAACGCTACGGGTTTTCTCTTCCTTGGTATAGTGTGACTCTTCCCGAATCTGCGGAATAATGCGGTTTACCCGGTAATAGAGTTCGGTCGATTTTTCCGCCGGACCCGATATGATCAGGGGAGTCCTTGCTTCGTCGATCAGTATGCTGTCCACTTCGTCCACGATGGCGTAGTGCAGGTCACGCTGGACAAGCTCCTCGATGCGAAACTTCATGTTGTCCCGCAGATAATCGAACCCGAACTCATTGTTGGTCCCATAGGTTATGTCTGAGTCGTAGGCCTGCTTCCTTTCATGGTCGTCCAGCCCATGGACTATACAGCCTACCGTCAGCCCCAGGAATCTGTATATCTGTCCCATCCACTCGCTGTCGCGCTTGGCGAGATAATCGTTTACCGTGACCAGGTGGACCCCTTTGCCGCTCAGAGCGTTGAGGTAGATCGGCATGGTCGCCACCAGGGTCTTGCCTTCACCGGTCTTCATTTCGGCGATTTTACCCTGGTGAAGGACAACGCCCCCTATCAACTGGACGTCGAAGGGCCTCATTGCCAGAGTGCGGTCGGAAGCCTCCCGCACCACAGCGAAAGCTTCGGCAAGCAGGTCATCGACTTCTTCCCCCTTTTCCAGGCGCTGCCTGAATTCGGCAGTCTTACCTCTGAGCTGATCATCACTCAATTTCCGAATTTCCGGTTCAAAGCTGTTGATTTCATCCACAATGGGCGCAAGCCTCTTCAATTCACGCTCATTCGCGCTTCCGAATATTTTTTTTAGAACACCGACTATCATTTAACAATCCCTCCAAACCGGATGCGATATTCCAAATAAATAATAAGCCTCAGGCAATATCCAACACCAGGGCAGATTCGTCGCAATTGGGGAACTTGGGGCAGTGCAGGCAATCCGCCCACACTTTCTGAGGAAACATGTTCTTATCAACCAGGCGGAAACCCAGATGCTCGAAAAAGCCCACTTCGTAGGTCAGGGCAAATAGTCTGCAAATGCCAAGAGCTTTCGCCTCCGATACGCAGGCATCAACCAGCATGCCCCCTATCCCATGGTGCTGATGGGATTCGAGAACGGCCAGGGAGCGAATCTCGGCAAGATCTTCCCAGACGATGTGCAGACAGCAGCACCCTGCGATCCGCCCGGCCTCATCTTCGAAGACAACTATGTCCCGCAGGGTCGTATAAAGATCGCTCAGGGAGCGAGCCAGAAGACTTCCGGTCTCCGCGAAATCCCGCAGCATTTTTTGAATCTCGACTACATCGGCTATCCTGGCCTTACGAACCATATGCGCGATCCTCACCTTCTAACTCGCAGCAAGAAGCAAGAAGCAGGAAGGGAGAAGCAGGAAGCGTGAATCGTTTGCTCCTTGCTCCCTGCTCCCTGTTCCTCCTTACTCCTGTCTATTCCCTCCGCGCAGCGATCCAGCGAATCCCTTGCAAAAAATACTCGACATTTTCGGTCGTTGTCGAAAATCCCGGTGAAACCCGAACGGTTCCTTCCGGAAAAGTCCCGAGCGTCCGGTGGGCGAGCGGAGCGCAATGAAGTCCGGTTCTTACCGCAATGTCGAATGCCTGGTCAAGAATAGAACCTGTATCTGCCGGATTCATCCCTTCAACTACAAATGATACGGTCCCCGATCCGCGCGTTTGCGGTTCATGCACCCGCACTCCGGGAATTTGACATAGCTCATTTTCAAGGTAGCGTGCAATTCCGATTTCATGATCCCGGATACGGTTCATTCCCGTTTC
>JBELAB010000152.1:0-6794 GCA_049509275.1 Syntrophobacteraceae bacterium
GCCGCTGTGGATGCAAAAGCGACCGAGACCACCGGCACGGTCAGACAGGTGTAGGGGTAGATACCGATCAAGGTGGACCAGCATCCGGCCGGCATCACCACAATCGTATCTTCGCCCAGGGCACTCAGGGTCTGGCGCATGCCCAGGGTTGCCCCGCAACCCGGGCATCCGTAGTGACCGGGGGTGAACAGGTCTCTTTTCCGCCGGGCATGTTCGTTCATGGCAGTACATCCGCCCAGAGCGTCGCCCCCGCTTCGACTGCGGTTCCGGCCCCGGAAATTGCCTGTCGCACCAGAGGGACAATTGTCTCGACGGAGAGATCTTTTCCGCCGATGCCGGCAATAAAGCCTGTCAACTTTACATCTCCATGGCGGTCAAACAGGATTGCCTTCAGCTCCTGGGCCACAATGCCCTCAGCGCCGAAAGAAACATCACGATCAATAACGATCAGATGCCGGACGTTTGCTATCGCTTCTCCAAACCTCTCACGCGGGAACGGCCGCATCATCGCAAGACGCAGGCTGCCGGCCTTTAAGCCTTCTTCCCGCAACCTGTCGACTGCCAGCCGCATGGCGCCGCTGGCAGTACCAATGCCGATAATACACACATCGGCATCTTCGGTTTGATATGCTTCCACCGTTGGATGCAGGCGGTTAAAATGGTCGCAAAATCTTGTTGCCGCAAGGTCCCAAACCTTTTCCAGCGAAAGAGTGTCACAATGCCGTCTGTATTTGATAGAAGTAAACAGGTCTGCCCCGCACACATTGCCGAACGTTTTGGGATCATCCACATCAAGCTTGTTCGAAGGCTGATAAGAAGGAAGAAAAATATCCACCGCCTTTTGGTCCGGCACGTCCACCACCTCGGAGGTGTGAGTCAAATAAAATGCGTCCATATTAATCATAACCGGCAGCAATGCCTGTTCAGCAACACTGTAAGCGATCAGGATGGCGTCAAGCACATCCTGGGCATCGGCACAATAATACTGGCCCCAGCCGGTGTCGCGCTGCGCCAGCGAATCGGTGTGGTCGCAATAAAGGTTCCACGGAGGGGTCAAGGCACGGTTGCAGTTAACCATCACGACCGGAACCCGCGCCCCGGCAGCGTAGTGGAGCATTTCATGCATGTATGCCAGACCCTGAGAGGAGGTTGCCGTAAAGGCCCTGGCGCCTGTCATGGAAGCGCCGATACAACTGGCCATGGCCGAGTGCTCTGACTCCACCGGCATGTACTTGGCCTTCAGTTCGCTCCGACCGATTATGTCGGCTAGAGTCTCAACAATAACTGTCTGAGGGGTAATCGGGTATCCCGACACCACTTGAACCCGGGCCAGCTTTGCGGCCAGGGCTGCGGCTTCGGTCCCCATCATGACTTTTTTCATGCGCTTATGGTCTCCATCGTAATTACCCCCCTGGGACATTCATAGGCACAGATGCCGCATCCCTTGCAGTGGTCCAGGTCGACCGTGACCGCGGTTTCATCTTCATCCAGCCGGATGCTCGCGTCAGGGCAAAACGAGACACATTGCAAACAGAGGTTACAGGCGCCGCAGGACAGGCAGCACTCCGCCTCCTGCAGGGCCCGCTCCCGCTCCCATGTCCCCTGTTTAGCTTTTGCCCGTCCGGCAAGATCGGACGGCAAAAAGTGCTCAATCTTAATATCTTCCATGTTCACCATCTGCCGGGACAGGTGCGGGGGCGGCGCTGCCAGCCCCGGTTGTCCTGCGGGCATGACAAGACGATCAAAGGCCTTCCGGGCCATCAGGCGCCCGGCGCCGATATAATGGGCAATCATGTGCGCCTTGAATGGTTTCAGGTTTTGCGGTAGTTTTACTGCGATGATATCGCTATCTACGGTTTCATCGGCGAACGGATTGAACGCGACTGCACCGGCGGGCACGATAAAATCTTCTGAAAGACCGGTCGGATCTAAAATGACAAGGTCAGCCTTCGACACCACTTCGCCGGGTCTGTCAAAATCGACTGCAACGCCGGTTTCCAGTTTGATATCGGCAAGACGGATCAAACGTCCGATTTCATTCACCAGCAACTGCGGGTCAACTTTTTCCGGTGAAAGATCAACAAGCGCTCCCCCCGCCTGGTCTCGCGGATCCAAAACAACGACCCGGCACCCCCAGCAGCCTAAATAGAATGCACAGGACAGCCCCAAGGGGCCGGAACCGATGACCGCCACTTTTTTATCTGTTTTGCTGTTTTTCTCAATCGTTACATCCGTACCGAGATCCGCTAAAAACCGCTCGATTTGTTGGATGGATATGGCCCGATCGATTTTTCTGCGAACACATTTTGCCTGGCAGGGGTGATAACACAAGCGGCCAGTCAGACCGGGCAGCGGGTTATGGGCGAGCAGCAGTGTGAGAGCACTTTGAACGTGCCCATTTCTCAAGGCATTAAGATAATCAGTAATCGGAACGGCGGCCGGACAGTTCCGACTGCACGGCGCCAGCTTGTTCGCGGCCACCGGCGTTAGATAACGCCAGTCGCCGGTCCGGTTCCACGCCATAGTGCCGATGGTTGACGGCGTTATCGGAAGGTCTGATGCACTTTCGATTTTTTTCTCAGACCCCATAAATATCCCCCGATATTTTGAATACTGCCTGATATGCCGCCTCGGCGGCAGCCATGTTCTGTTTGGGATTTACCGGCACGCCTGTTTCAATGGCTTCCAGAAGGTTTGAAAGGGCCAGGTCGCCGGCCAACCTGGCAAAAGCACCTATCATGACGGTATTTATGACAGGGGCCCCCTTTGAGCCCAACCCATATTGAAGCGCTATTTTAACGGCATCCACGCCGGCCACTCGAAAGGAGCCTTCCATGGGGATGGGGATCCGGTTTTCATTATCCTTGCAATTGAACAGGATCAGCGCCCCCGGCTTGACGCCTTGAGCTACATCCACTTTGGGGAGCAAAGAAAAATCCAACACGATGACTGCCTCGGGATGTTTGATTTCTCCGCGTTCGACGATAGGGACCTTATCCAACCTGACAAACGCCGAAACAGCCGCCCCTTTTCGTTCCATACCGAAAAACGGAAAGGCCTGAACGTAGAGCCCCTGTTTGAAGTAGGCGTTGGCCAGAATTTTTGAAGCGACAACAGCGCCCTGCCCTCCTCTTCCATGAAACCGAATACCAACCATTTCAGTCACGCCTGCACTACGAACGATGCCTGTTATGTTTACCGCTAGCGAAACGAACTCGAGATGTTCCGGGCCGTTTCTGATAACAATCACTGGTCTTGCTACAGGGCATATCCCCTTGGATTGCGATGTCTTGCCCATGGGCAATTCCATGAACAAAAATCAACATGACTAAAACGCCCGTCTTCCCTTCAGCGCCCTTTCCACGGTTATACGGTCGGTGTATTTAAGGTCGCCGCCCATCGGTATGCCGTAGGCTATCCGCGTTACGCACACGAGACGGTCTCTTAAAATTTGGAGAAGGTAATGAGCGGTTGCCTCTCCTTCGTTGCTTGGGTTGGTCGCTATGATAATTTCACTGATTTTTTCGGACCCGAAGCGGGAGAAAAGTTCCTTGATGCGGATTTGATCGGGACCTACACCGTCAAGAGGGGCCAATACACCCTGGAGTACATGATATCGGCCTTTGAAAGCACCCGATTGCTCAATGGCCAAAAGGTCTGCCGTGCTTTCCACGACGCAGACTTCCCCGGTATTTCGCGCCGGGTCGCCACAAATGGCGCAAATCGGCCCGTCGGTAAAATGAAAACAGATTGAGCAGGTTCGTATATTGCCGCGAAGCTGCCGGATGCTTTCGGCAAGCAACTCGGCCTCGCCACCTGGTGCCTTGAGGAGATACATGGCGATCCGGGTGGCGCTCTTTTCCCCAAGCCCGGGAAGTCTGCTCAGTTTACGTATAAGGTTGCTCAAAATCGGAGGATATGCGTTCATTTGCCGTCAAAAAAGCCCCGGTAAGTTCAGCCCCGGAATATTGAGTCCGCCGGCCAGCTTTCCCATTTCGGCGGCGGCCATTTCCTGGGCCTTTCTCAAACCGTCGTTCACGGCTGCAACGATCAAGTCCTGCAACATCTCGATATCTTCAGGGTCTACCACCTGGGGGTCTATCTTAATGCCGAGAACTTCCTGCCTGCCGTTGATCACCACCGTCACCATGCCTCCCCCGGCGCTCGCCTCGACTTTCTTGAAAGCAAGGTCTTCCTGCATTTTGGCCATCTTCTCCTGCAGCGCCTTAACCTGCTGGAGCGGGTTGAATCCCTTTGGCATTTTCTTTTTCCTCCAATTGAATTTGAGGGATTTAAGCCTTAAGGGTAACTCTTAACACTTAAATCCTCACACGGTAAGAAGGCAAATCCATATTCTTCTTCTTACCGCCGGGATCAAGTCCTCTGGACGGTTTCACCTCGATGAGTTCAGCCCCCAGTATCTCAATTGCCTGCTGAACGGCTGGATGATTGACGACGTGTTTTGCGCTCGACGGTTTACCTGTTTTGGGGCCTTTAGCCGCTGCGCCCCGGGAAGTTTCGGACGTTTTCTTTATTGTAACCATCCATTGCAGCCTGGCGCCAAAGAAAGCTTGTGAGGCATCCTCGAGTATGTGGATAAATTCCGGACCGTCGGCGCCCTTCTCAAACATGTCCGGGACCTCCAGTTCGAGCATTTCCCCCGAAACCTTGACCGCGCAATGCGAAACTTTGGCCCACAGAACGGGGTTGTGGTTTTCAAGGAAGGCTACGAATGCCGGCCAACCCTCGACGGCTTTTACAGCGGACACCGGCTGGGCGAGCTCCGGCTCCCGTAATGCTGCAAGCGGGAAGTCCGCCTGACCGGGAAGCTCCGGATCAGGCGTTGTAACCGGTTCGCAGTCGTCAGTAGAGTCTGATGACAGTCGAGCAGGCCCCAAATGGGCAGTGAAGCCGCCGGGAGGCGGGGAGGAGGCCCTTTTCTCGAAACCGGGCCGACTCTCGGAAACAATGCAAGCCGAAGCTGAATGTCCCTCTTTGAGACTTTGTTCGATCATTGCGATCCTGTCCAGCACGGCATCGATTGATTCAAGCCTGGGGAGCCGGGCCATGCGCAAAAGAAGCATCTCAAGAGCGATCTTTGGCATACTCGAACGGCGGATTTGTTCCTCTCCCCTAAGCAGCATCTGAAAATAGACATGGAGCGACTCGGGAGTTGTCACGGCCGCCTGGTCCTTCAACAATTTTTTTTCGTCTTCGGGCAGATCGACGAGCATTTCAGGCTCAGCGGAAATGGCCGCGAAAAGCAGGTTTCGAAAATGGTCGCACAGATGCTGGCAAAACCTTCTGCTGTCAATTCCGCGCCGGTAGACATCTGCTACGATCTCGAGGCAGGCCGGCGCGTTTTCTGAAAGGATCGCCTCTGCGGTCCGCAACACGCTTTGCCTGTCGATTACCCCAAGGATGTCAAGGACTTGCGTCTCCGGAAGCTCGTCGCCGCTGAAGGCCAGGAGCTGCTCGAGCAGGCTCTGCGCATCGCGCATGCTTCCGTCGGCTTCCCGCGCTATCGCGTAGAGGATGCCCTCGGAAAAATCAGCCCCTTCCTGCGAGATGATCTTTTTAAGATGCTCCACGATTTGCATCAGGCTCAGGCGCCGGAAATCGAACCTCTGACAGCGGCTGAGGATAGTGGCCGGAATTTTGTGAGGCTCGGTCGTGGCAAATATGAATATAACGTGCGGGGGCGGCTCCTCCAGGGTCTTGAGCAAAGCGTTGAAGGCCTCGGTGGTCAACATGTGCACTTCATCGATAATATAGACTTTATAGCGCCCCTTCGCGGGCCTGTAGCGCACGGTCTCCCTCAGCTCGCGTATGTTGTCGATTCCCCGGTTGGAGGCGCCGTCGATCTCAATAACGTCCACTGAGTTTGTATGCGATATTTCGCGGCAGTTCGAACATTGATTGCAAGGCGTGGGGGAAGGCCCCTTTTCGCAATTGAGGACTTTAGCCAGAATTCGCGCCACGGATGTTTTCCCCACCCCCCGCGCTCCGGAAAAAAGATAGGCGTGAGCGATACGGCCCAGACGAATCGCGTTCTGGAGGGTCCGTGTCGCATGCGGCTGGCCGATAACCTCTTCAAAGGTCCCCGGCCGCCATTTTCGGGCGATGACTTGATAAGACATACGTGGCCCTGAGTTGCCTGTCAGCAGTCAGCCGCCAGGGCTAAATGGCGGAGAGAGAGGGATTCGAACCCTCGATACACCTTTTGGGCGTACACACGATTTCCAGTCGTGCTCCTTCAGCCTCTCGGACATCTCTCCGCAAAGCGCCGCCAGTTGTTGGATCAACCTCAAAAAAGCCGGCTTTTTGCCAAAAATCCAACAATTCCCAGTTCTTGTTCTTGATTATGGTTTAATAAAGTGGCGGAGAGGGTGGGATTCGAACCCACGTGCCCTGCTATTCACAGGACAACTCGATTTCGAGTCGAGCCCGGTACGGCCACTTCGGTACCTCTCCGCAATAACGACCCTTCTTTTTTACCCCGATGCGGGGAAGAACCTGAAGCTTTCATTCTAATGTAAGTGGAGAGCAATTCAAACGATATTTGCCCCAAAATGTCTAATTTCATATTTCTAAAGGGCAAAACGGCCTTCTCAGCCCCGGCGCTCTTTGAAGAACCTGCGCAAAATCTGAGCACAGCTCTCAGCCAGGACCCCTGCTGTGACATCAATTTGATGATTGAAGCAAACAACCCTCGTCAGATCCAGCACACTACCCGCCGCCCCGCTCCGTGGGTCGCGCGCGCCGAAAACCAGGCGGCGCACCCTGGCATGAAG
>JBELAB010000153.1:0-6739 GCA_049509275.1 Syntrophobacteraceae bacterium
ATGGCCGCATGTTTTTCGCTTTTGGCTATGTCGAAAAAGGAAATAGCGGTCATCGGATTGACTATCAACATCGCCCCCTGCTCCAGCGAGAAATTTTTCGGCAGCGGAAAACAAAGCATCGCAGACGTCACCATGTATTCAGCCCATGTGCCGTCGGAGGTTTGCGCGGCGGCGCAGGCCACGCGTTTCCCCATCCACATACGCGGGACCAGGCCTTTTCCGGCATCCACTACCGTTCCGCTTCCCTCCAATCCCGGGACCACTGGGAAAGGTTTTTGAAAGGCATAATTGCCCGCGAGAAAAAACAAATCCGACGGATTAATTGGAGACGCAGCCATCCTGATCAGGACTTCCCCCGGTCCCGGGCGCGGGACAGGGATTTGCCTCACCAATAACCGGCCGCCGTTTTCTTCCAGTTGAACGGCCTGCATTCTTTCCGGAATCGTTCTGGTCATTTCCACACTCCCCTCTCCGCTTCCCGCTCCCCTTCGGCTCTGAGTTCGGTGAGCCGGTGTTGGGTTTCCTGTTCACTGCTCCTCGCGAAGCGATAGAACCAAAAGGAATTATTTTCTTTTGCCTTTTCTGTTCACTGTTCACTGTTCACTGTACTTCCCGCTTCCCGCAGTGCGGATTCTCAAGCCCTCAGGAGCCCAACCCCCAGGGTAATGACGCACGCCGCCAGGATAATGGCGCCGGCATAGATCAAATAGACGGCACGACCAGGCGTATCGGCCGCCGTGGGAAGCATTGAGAAAAAGAAACCCGAAGAGATCAGAATAGCCGATGCAGGCGTCCCGATTCGAATCATCCACTCGAGCGATTCAGGCAGGACGGCGGCATCGACAAAGAGCTGAACGAGAAGAGAGAGGATAACAATTACTCCGGCATGAGCGTGGCCGGCGCGGAAAAAATTCTGCCTCAAGGCGTTCCCCATGTACCCGGAACTCTTGTCGATCAGCGATGTAAGCAGGAAGTAGCCCCCGTACTGGATTGTCGGTACGGTGATGAAAATCAGGCCGGCCATGAGTCTTGTAGCGTTGCTCATAGGACACTCCTAATCTGAATCGCAAATTGTGATCTTCAGTTAGTTTCCATCCGTCAGGCTTTCTGCATTGCAACGTAAGCATTAGCGGACGGACAGAAAAGGCCGACTATCCACTACTGCGGACAAGGTCGGATCGGCATGAAAGACGCCACATCACCTGCCTGTCATGATTCGGGCGGAAAGACCAGGCCGCCGGGCCTTACGCTTTTAGAAACTCCTGTTTGTGTTCGGGGTCTTGATAAGGTTTCAATCAATCTTTTATGGGCTAGCTGTCAGAATAGTCGGCGTGGAGATTGGAGATTGAGTGCGCCCTGCCTGGCGCACAATAGAATAAATCCCGGCAAAACCGAGATTTTTTACGGGCATCTGAAAATCTGATTGTTTCTAACTCCTAATTTCAGTGTCTCTGGATGCCTTTAACCTCGTCAACGAGGTCCTTTCCCTCAGGTCCCAGGATGCACTTGTACGGGACCGAGCAGACATCGCTAAAAAACCCATTTTTTCGGTTTTTTTCAAAGTCCTTGAAGAAGCCGTCAACCGATCCGTAATGTTCCTGTATCACTTCGTTCAGGGCAAGCCTTTCATCGTGGAGCTGCTCGCATTTTTCCCAAAACTCCACCATGAGGTGATTGTTTGCATTCTCATGATTGCCCTGGACAAAATATATCCAGAAGGGCAGCGCATTAACGTCTGATTGATAAAGGTCCATTCTGGTATCTTTGAAAAGCGTGTCAACCTTGCAGTCACGGCTCACCTTTCCCCACACAAAGACCTCGGACCAGGCCGCAGTGCCCTCTGTGAACCACTGGTAAGGTTTTTTCGGCATCCATTTGGCTTTATAACCGTAAGCGTATTGCAGTCTATGGAACAACTCGTGTGCTGAGGTAGGCTGCCGGATGCCTTTGTTATGTACCCAGGCCTTCGAATCGAACTGAATCGGCCCATCCGGAGGATCTGCTACTCCATAGCAATCAATGTTTCGAAAAACCACCTCTATCTTGTCCCGGCCAGGGGCCGTGTAAGGTTTTCTTCCGAAGAGATCCGTATATTTCGTCCACGCCTGCTCGAGATATCCCGCTGTCTCCTTTATAATTTGCGGGTCCTTGATATTGTCGCTCGAATTACTGCTATGGTTTGTCCATTTGAGAACGAAGTGGTCCGTTTCGTATTTGTTCTCAAAAGAAGGCATGGGGCTGTCAACAGTCTGGGCGAGGACCTCGCCCCCGGAGGGGGCAAAAGCGGTACTTGCAACCATATTGATTGAGACGGCAAGCAGGATCGCTACTATCAGTCTCGTAAGTTTCATGCTCATGGCTCCTTGGAGAGTTAATTAAACTCGTGTCTCATATAATATAAGCTGTGAGCAAAGGAATAACAATTATAATTTGATATTACAATTTGAAAGAACCCGGCAGCTTAGGCAGAAAACAATATTTATTGCCGAGCACACGGCGCAGCCCGCAGTGACGATTGCCTTTTATAAGAAACAAGCGAGCGCCAGAGGTTATGTCATGTCTGGATTGTGAGGATTTCGATGTTCCGAATGCCCTTAGGTGTCTGAACCTTAACTTCATCGCCCTCTTCCCGGCCGATGAGAGCTTTGCCGATGGGAGATGTAACAGATATGGTTCCCGCCAGCACGTCGGCCTCATATGGACCGACCAATCGATATGAGTTGACCTCGCCGGTTTCGAGGTCTTCCACGATCACTACGCAGCCAAAGACGACTTTGCCATCCAAGTTCTTTGGCAATTCGACTACTTGCGAATTACCGACCTTTTCGGTCAAGTCCTGAATCTTTCCTTCGATGATGCCCTGTTTCTGCTTGGCGGACTCGAACTCGGCGTTTTCCGAGATATCCCCGTGCCCGCGAGCTTCCTCTATGGCCTTGATGACTGAAGGGCGGTCTTCCTTTTGCAGACGTTTTAATTCACCCATAAGCTTCTTATATCCATCCCTGGTGATGGGAACTCTCTGCATTCCAACTCCTTTCAAAATAAAATATGCCGTTCCATTTAGTGCCGTTGCAAGCGCATGTCAACTGGCACGGAACAGCACGGACTTTCCGGCTCTGGCTGTTTTCAAATCCATTTTAATACTAAAACTGAAAAAACTTCATCAAAAAGTGCAGGCAGCATACAGAAGAATTTAGCCTCATTTTTCGCATCGGCTGATTTTGGATTACCCTCAGTGGCCGACATCGTGCTAAACTAGCCGGTTGAAAATCCAGGAACCGGCACATGGCGCCGGGCGTCCCCCAAACAGCGAACTAACGCGGCAACTTCGAAGCGGTCCTCCAGGACCTCGTGAGGGACTCATATGGGCTTCAACCGGAAAGACCTTCTGGGAATTCGCGACCTGGAGGTCGCCGAAATTGAATACCTTTTAGACTTATCCCGTTCTTTCAAAGAAATCAATGAGAGGTCCATCAAAAAGGTACCCACCCTTAGAGGCAAAACGATCATTCACCTTTTTTTCGAACCGAGCACCAGAACGCGGACATCCTTTGATATCGCGGCAAAACGACTAAGCGCCGACACTTACTCGGTAACCTCCTCAACCAGTTCGATAGTCAAGGGCGAGACGGGGCTCGATACCCTGAAAAACCTGGAGGCCATGAGACCCGATGTCTTCGTAATACGCCATTCTGCTTCCGGCGCTCCTCAGATGCTTGCCGGCCGCACCACGGCGTCGGTGATCAACGCCGGGGACGGGATGCACGAGCATCCTTCTCAGGCGCTGCTCGACATGCTGACAATCCTTGACAACAAGAGCCGGCTGGACAATCTGAACGTGGTTATCGTCGGCGACATATACCATAGCCGGGTGGCGCGTTCCAATATCTGGGGCCTGACGAAAATGGGGTCCAGAGTTGTGGTGTGCGGTCCCGTCACACTCATTCCCCCCAATATCGACGCAATGGGCGTTCAGGTGTCGAACCGTCTGGAACAGTGCATCCCTGATGCCGACGTGATCATGGTTCTGCGTCTTCAAAAGGAAAGGCAGCAGCAGATGTTGTTACCCTCACTGCGTGAATATGCGACTTTGTACGGCATAAACGGCCAAAGACTGAAGGGGGCGAAAAAAGACGTTTTGATTATGCATCCCGGCCCGATGAACCGGGGGGTAGAAATCAGCCCTGAAGTCGCAGACGGCCCCTATTCGGTTATCCTGGACCAGGTAACCAACGGTGTTGCCGTCAGGATGGCGCTGCTCTATCTGCTCGCGCAAAGATAATCTATCAGGCTTTTGCCTCTTCCCGGAGTGATAATGGACACGAAGCAAAATTCATTTGATCTTGTCTTGCGCAATGGCAGACTTATCGATCCCGCGATGGGATTGGACGCTGTAGTTGACGTTCTCATTGAGAACGGGATCATAGCCGAAATGCGCGCGAAAATCGAACTTGGCCCTGAGAAACTCTCGCAGTTCGAGCAAATCGACGCAAGCGGCAAATGGATAGTGCCGGGCCTGATCGACATGCATGTTCATCTCCGGGAACCGGGAGAAGAATACAAGGAGACAATCTCCTCGGGAACGCAGGCTGCCGCTGCGGGAGGATTCACTTCGGTTGCGTGTATGCCCAACACGCACCCGGTAAACGACTGCGCCGCAGTAACCCAGTATATTCTCGAGAAGGCCAGGGATGAGGGATCTTGCCGGGTATTCCCCGTGGGGGCCATAAGCAAGGGGATCGAGGGCAAGAACATCGCTGAATACGGGGAACTTTGCGCCGCAGGGGTCGTTGCCGTATCGGACGACGGCCGGCCCGTCATGAACAGTCTGCTTATGAGGCGCGCGCTCGAGTATGCTAAAAACTTCGACCTGCTTGTCATAAACCACTGCGAAGACCTGGACCTTTCCAGCGCCGGTCTGATGAATGAGGGTCCCGTATCTACAAGGCTCGGCCTGAGGGGCATACCGAGGGTTGCTGAAGAGATTATGGTGGGACGCGACATTCTTCTGGCCGAACTTACCGGGAGTAGGCTTCATTTAGCTCATATCAGCACTGCCGGGTCCGTGGCGCAGATACGCGAGGCCAAAAAACGGGGCGTACCCGTCAGCGCAGAGACCGCACCCCATTATTTTACACTTAACGAAGAACTGATCTCCACCTTCGATCCGGTCTACAAGGTTAATCCACCTCTGAGGAGTCACGAGGACATCGAGGCAATAAAGGCCGGGCTGGCCGACGGGACCATCGATGTTATTGCTTCGGATCATGCGCCTCACAGCGCAGTTGAAAAAGAGCTGGAATTCGAATATGCGGCAAATGGCATGATCGGTCTGGAATCGTCCCTGCCCATTATTTTGCGGCTCATACGCGAAAGCGTCCTCACTCCCCTGGAAGCAATCGCAAAGGTGTCGCACAACCCTGCCCGAATCCTGGCAATCCCTTTCGGCACATTGCGCAAAGGGATCACTGCCGATTTGACTCTTATAGATCCGGACATGAAATATACGATTGATGCCAACCGATTCAAATCGAAGAGCAGGAACTGCCCCTTTGCCGGCATCGAAGTGCAAGGCAGAGCGGTTATGACGCTTGTGGGAGGCAGGGTGGTTTTTTGCGCCTCTTAGTCTTGTTTCCGGACGCTTACAATTACGCGAGAAAAGAAAAAATCATTGTATAAGTAAGGGCTGAGGCCGGAGTGAAGACCGTAATGCTTCATTTTAGTATGAACCCGGGCAGGATGATGCCGAAGATAGGCAGAATCAAGTTAAGAACAATATTTAGCATCTGAAACCCGGCCGTTTGGCGCTGGATTGAAAAAAATTCCCCGGGACTCTTTGCCGAAAAATCCAAAGTATTATAATCAGAAACTAACATCCCGGAACAATGGTTTGCCTGAGCCGGGCAGAATATGCAAAAAACTTGACCTTTCATCACACTTCCAATAAACGGGAGTGCACCATACAACAGTGCAGGATGAGGAACCGAACAATGCCAAAAAAAGATATGGAGAGCGACCAGATGATGGATGATTTTGAAGACGATTCCGTACTTGAGTTCGAACAAACCGACGAGCTTGATTTCGCAGGCGAGGACGACCTGCTGCTCGAAGAAAGCGAAGACGACGAAGACCTGCTTCCATCGGTCCTCTATAAAGGAATCACCAGGCCAAAAACCGACGACGACTGGCGGCAATTGCTGCTCGATGCCAGCAGGGAGGGTGTTCCTGCATACAAGATCTCGGACAACTACAAAGAAGGCGCTCTGCTGCTCCATCCCAGCTTCGGGATCGGCGTAGTCGCCAAAGTCATCTCCCCCCGGAAGATGGAAGTAATATTCGAAAACAGCAAGAAACTGATGGCTATGAGCATCGTCTCTCCGAGCCAGGCGGCCTGATTGATCAACTCTGCGTTTCCAGCGCAGGCGCCAACCACTTCTGCACCTGCTCGATCAGAAACTGGTAAACCAACGGCACGCCTGCTACAACATTTCCGTTGAAGAGGTGATTGTCCTCGCCCCGGAAATCGCTGATCATTCCGCCGGCCTCTGTGATAAGGAGTGCGCCGGCGGCTATGTCCCACGCTTTCAAGCCGATTTCCCAGAAGCCGTCCACCCGTCCCGCAGCCAGGTATGCCAGATCCAACGCTGCGGACCCAGCCCGCCTGATTCCGGTTGTACGCATCAAAATCGATTTAAATGCAATCAGGTAGTCATCCAGGTATTGCTTAGCCCTGAACGGA
>JBELAB010000154.1:0-6704 GCA_049509275.1 Syntrophobacteraceae bacterium
GAAATTATCACGTCTCCTTACCCGCAAACCGCATGGCGGGTGCCCTGGGTTCACGTGGCATTTGAAAATGCCGCCGCTGTGGCAAGCGGCGTGGAAGCGGCTTATAAGGCGATGAACCGCAAGAAGATAATCGATCAGCCCGGTGTCACCTTCATCGCTTACGGCGGTGACGGCGCAACCGCCGACATCGGTATGCAGGCACTGTCCGGCGCTCTCGAGCGCGGTCACAACATGATCTATTTCTGCTTCGACAATGAAGCTTATATGAACACGGGGATTCAGCGCTCTTCTTCGACTCCTTTTGGAGCTTCGACCACGACTTCACCCGCAGGAAAGAAAAGCTCGGGCCAGGCGACCTGGAAGAAGAACATGGCGGAAATCGCCGTCGCGCACGGCACACCATACGTCGCCACGGCTACCCCGGCTTACCCGATCGATCTTATGAACAAGGTCAAGAAGGCTTCGCTGGTTCCCGGCCCCGCCTACATCCACATCTACTCTCCATGTCCCACCGGCTGGCGGTGCGGGATCGACGAGAGCATCGAAGTGGCTAGGCTGGCCGTGCAGTCAAAAGTCTTCCCGCTCTACGAGGTGATCGACGGCGAATACCATCTTTCGCGCAAGGTGGCGAAGCCGAAGCCGGTTTCCGAATACTTCAAGCCGCAGCGCCGCTTCCGCCATTTGACCGATGCGGAGGTACAGTTTATTCAGGACAGGGTGGAGGTTGAGTACGAAAAGCTGGTCAAAAAGTGCGTTGTGGAAGACAAAAAGAAAGAAAAAGAATAACTGAAAACTCTGTGCCCGCAACGGGGACTAAGCAGTACTGATGTAGAGGCGGCATGGGCTGAAGATCGCTCATGCCGCCTCTTTGTTTTTAATGGAGTGCACCATGTTAAGTTGGGAACAAGAACAAATCAGGGTCTGATATGCACCGGGGTTCCGGTGGAGGCGATCTTGAAAAGCTCTTCCATATCGCTGTTGTAGAGTGCGATGGAGCCTTGTGTCCAGTCCTTATACGCCTCTCCCGCATGCACGTATAGCTGTCCGCCCAGTTTCGCAGACCATGGGGGCATAGCGTTACGCTCGGCGGCCATCAGTATTTCTTTTAACTCAGGAGGCGAAAGAATGCCTGCGAAAAGGGCTCGTTCGGCATGCTTTCTGTCCGGGTAGTTGAGAACGAGCGCCTTGTTGAAGCGGCTTTCAGGGTCTTTGCGGCAGATGAAAAAGTCTCCTTCAGGGGTACGGCCGTCCCCCTCGCATTCCTTGTCTCCAACCGGATTAAATCCAAGGCCTATTGGATAGTCACGTACCATCACATTGGACTGGATCACATAGAGACGCCGTTTTTCCTTATAGACATAGATCTCGGGATTTACAATGTCAGTTAATGCTGTGAGATAGTCGATTCTTACGGGCTCTTTTTCCCCGGGTGGTTGCTGCCGGGCCGTTCTGTTTTCCGGCAGTTTTTTCTTTTCGGTTGATTTGGACGAATTAAAGCTGCTGCCTGGTTCCTGCATGGAGCATGCTCCAAGCACAAACAAAGCCAGGCAAAGGAAGATGCACCCGAACCCTCCCCGCAGAATAAGCCTCTGCATAGCTGCGCCTCCTCATTGGTGTTTCTGCCTCCAACCCCGGAAAAATAATATTACACACCGCTACATGCCTGCGCAAGCCTAAAATCAGCCTCCAATCAGCTTTTATCGTAAAAATTTCAAATCTCGACTATTTTGAGGCTTATGAAGATCAGCAGTTCGGTGTTATTTTCATTTGTTTCTGCCCACAAAACTCGAATCCGGCATCTTTGGCTTGAAAAGATAAAAGAAAGCATTTAGTATAAAAAATTGTGTCAACAGTTCACATCGAGAGGAGCTGGAGTTGAAAAACGTAGTTGAAACCTCGGGCGAAAGAGTCAGGCGCAGGAGCCTTATTCGCGAATATAGCGAGGCCATAATCATAGCCGTAATTCTTGCCCTTTTCATTCGCGCTTTTGTTGTTCAGGCATTTAAAATTCCGTCCGGTTCCATGGAGCCCACCTTACTCGTCGGGGACCATATCCTTGTCAACAAGTTCATTTACGGCATTAGGCTCCCTATTGTCAACAAAGAGATTATCCCAATCAAATCTCCCAGACAATTTGATGTTGTTGTGTTCCGATACCCAAACGACCGCTCGAAGGATTACATCAAAAGAGTAATAGGGCTGCCTCTTCATAAGGTCCAAATAATCAACAAGAAAATCTATATCAACGATGAGCCCATGAACGATCCCTACGGCTATTACGACGATCCGCAGCACCTAATGATGGGTGCAAGAGATAATTTCGGGCCGGTCATCGTTCCTCCACACAGCTATTTCGTCATGGGCGACAACCGGGACCACAGCCATGACAGCCGTTTTTGGGGCTTCGTCGATGATGGAGATCTGGTCGGCGAAGCTTTTATCATTTACTGGTCCTGGAGACAGGAGGGCGCATTCAGCATCGAGCCCTCCGAAAGCTATATCCGCTGGAACAGGTTCGGTAGATTGCTCCTGCAGTAAATAATAATTCGTGATTTCAAATAGAGGCCCCTCGCAGCAGCCCCCCGCGAATGATAGACCGACCGGGGGCCTCGCACGGTTTGTTTGTGTGCACAATGTGGGGCCACTCCGATTGAGCGGAACTGCATTGCGAGCCCTAATTCGAGTGCAGCACACAAACAAAGCGTGCCACGGAGTGAAAATCATGGTCCATCGAGCCGGTGGAAGATTTATGGTGGCTCCTCATTACCTCGTATGACAGACTTACATATATCACTTAAATAGCCTTACATCGCCGAGAGCGGCAGGCAACCCCCTCGCCGTCTGTCCGGGCGCGTTGGGCGTTCGCGGGTTGCCCGGATCTGAGCCGGCCCCCTCCGAGGTAGAGGGGGCGCGTACAAGCCAGCCCGCACCGACGAACACCGGGGACAATGCGAGAGGCTGCACCGCTGCCGGCGCGCGTTCTCCCGGAACCTTTAGCGGGAGCCTTGTACCATCCAACTCGATGTGGAATTCGCCCGTACGCAGCAGCCGTGCTGTCGAGTCGAGGGTGGTTTGCGTGCCAAAAGGTTATATCTATAGTCCGTGCGTTTGAATGTTGTTTTTCACAGCAAGAACGGAGAGCGATCGGGGCTACTAAGCTAGACTATGAATAGTCTATCTTAGTAGGATTGGAGGTGTGGCTTGCTCCAATCCTGTTTTATTCAGGGTAAAGCAAATTCGGTTCGCGCTTTTCCCGGTATTCCCGCAATTGCGGTTCCCAGTCCGATTCGATCTCGTCGAGGTCCTGCCCCTGCTCGATCCGACGCCGTACGGCGCCGCTTCCAATTAGAATATCTATGGGCAGTTTTTCCCGCTCGTACTCATAAGGAGGATCGAGCCATCTAAAGCGTTCCGGATGCGTCAGGCCAAGGGCCTGTAGAAGAGTAAGCCCCATCTTGTAAGGCTTGAACCTGTCTTTGTCCGTTATGTGTATCTGAAACCCTGAGCATGGTTCACCCCGGTACTTGTCGAAAGCAGGTTCGTATGTAACGGGCCGAAAAGTTACGCCGGCCAAGCCGGGCTTTTTCAATTCATCGAGAAGCATTTTCCGGTTCAAAAAAGGCGCTCCGAAAAGCTGGAACGGCATTGTCGTGCCGCGCCCTTCACTGATATTGGTCCCCTCGAGGAGCACCATGCCGGGGTAGAGCAAAGCCGTCTCCCAGGTTGGCATATTGGGCGAGGGGTAAACCCAGTGAAGGCCGAGTTCATCGAACCGCCGGCCTCGCCTCCAGCCCCTCATGGAAACGACATCCAGATCGCAGTCGAGATTGGCTACAGCGCGGACGAAGAGTGCGAATTCCCCCGCCGTCAATCCATGTCTCATAGGGACCGGGTATCTTCCCACAAAGGAGCGGAATGCCGGTTCGAGCAAATTGCCCTCAATTTGCGTACCATTTATCGGATTGGGCCTGTCCAGGACTACCACCTTGACGGCTGCGCGCGCGGCGGCTTCGAGGCAGAGGCCGATTGTGGTAGTATAGGTGTAGATCCGCGTCCCCACATCCTGTAGATCGATCAGGAGTACGTCGATTTTTTCGAGAGCTTCCAGCGATGGTTCACGGGTTTCGGAATAAAGGCTCAACACAGGGACGCCTGTGTCCGGATCGCTCGAGTCGAACGATTCAATCATATTTGCCTGTTTGTCCGAATAAAATCCGTGTTGGGGCGAAAAAATGCAACTCAGCTTTCCTCCCGCGCCCAGGATCAATCCCTTGACGCTTTCCAAAGACCTGCTGACCGAAGCCTGATTGGCCAGAAGCCCAAGCCGCCCCGAGCGAAACCATGAGGGGGGCGAGTGCAGCAAAACTTCACACCCCAAGCGGAATTGATCGTCTTTGCTGGTTTGACTGTGGCCGATCACCTGATTTTTATTCCCTTTGCTCTTATTTTGCGATCGAGTGGCATTTATTAGAAATCTGTTATCAAATATATTTAATTTCGCGATGGTTCAAGGAATGTCTTGACCCGAAAGCCTATATTCTCGAAAATCTTTTTTGAGGGCCGATGTTTCAGGACGCGCCGTCGGCCGCATCAGAAAGGATTTTTCCATACATGCCTTTGCCGTTTGCGCAAATGAGGTCCATTGTGGGCGATGAGAACCTGTTGATGTCGCCCGAAGAACTCCACTGCTACAGCTTCGATGCGAGCAGGATGCGCTTTGTTGCCGAAGGGGTGGCATTCCCTGCTGACGGGGCCGAGATATCGTCCCTTGTCAGACTGGCCAATGAACATCGTTTTCCAGTTTACCCGAGGGGGTCGGGGTCCGGAATGGTTGGCGCCTGCCTACCGCAGGGCGGGCTGGTAATTGTTACCAACCGGCTCAACAAAATCCTTGAAATCGACGCCGACAATATGACGGCAGTACTCGAACCGGGTGTAATTACCGGAGATTTTCAGAAAGCCGCCGCAAAGCAGGGACTTTTTTATCCGCCTGACCCGGCAAGCCTTGCGTTTTCTACGATGGGAGGAAACGTCGCGATGTGCGCCGGAGGTCCAAAGGCGGTGAAATATGGCGTGACACGGGACTATCTGCTGGGGCTGGAAGTGGTCCTTCCCACCGGTGAGGTCATTCGAACCGGGACCCGCACCATGAAAGGAGTCGTCGGCTATGACATGACTCGTCTTATGGCGGGCTCGGAAGGCACGCTGGGGATTTTCACAAAGATAGTCGTTCGGCTGATTCCTGCGCCGGAATCGGTTCGCACTCTGACTGCCGTATTTTCCAACCTTGATTGGGCTGTAAATGCAATTTGCGAAATATTCAGGGACCGCATCATTCCGTCCACAATCGAACTGATGGACCGGCCGACGATCGGCGCGGTCGAAAATCACCTGCGGATAGGGCTTCCGGTTGAAGCGGAAGCGCTTGTGCTGATAGAGGTGGACGGACCCGACGTCGTGCTGGACGCTCAGGTTGCCAAAATCGAGCAAATTTGCCAAAAAGCGGGCGCGAGCAGGATTGAGGCGGCGCGATCGGAAGAGGAAAGAGACCGGCTCTGGCAGGCGCGCAGGTCGCTTTCGGCGGCTTTGGGGCGGATCAGGCCCGGCAAGATAAACGAGGACGTTACGGTCCCGCGCACCAAAATACCGGAACTCATCAGGTCCATACGTTCCCTGGCCGAAAAATACGACCTGACCATAGTCTGCTTTGGTCACGCGGGAGACGGCAACATCCACACCAATATCATGCTCGACAGAAAGGATGAAAGCGAGCGGCGGCGGGCGGGAAAAGCGGTCGAGGAGCTGTTCGCAATAGTCCTTGGGCTGGGAGGCACCATTTCCGGAGAGCATGGCATAGGGATTGCCAAATCCCCCTTCATCGAACTGGAGGTAGGGGGAGCCGGGCTCGACGCCATGCGAAGAATCAAACAGGCCCTCGATCCGCTCAACATTATGAACCCGGGAAAGATGTTCGTTCCCGACCGGACCTTTCTGGACGGGTCTTTTCGGTGAGGACGGAAGACGGAGGACGGAAGACGGTTTCAAGGCAAAAGTAAAAAGGCAAATGAGAAATGGTGCTCAGTGGGCTGCGGCCAGTTGACTTCAAATCTCAGCACGGTGCGGCTTCAGCCTTAATCGCCTTGACGTTCTGCCAATCATTGGAGCTACGGCTTGCCTGCCACAGGTCGTAAGATACCTGCATACTGAGCCAAAGCTCCGGGCTAGTATTGAAGGCGCGAGACAGCCGCAACGCCATCTCCGGGGTGATAGCTCCCCTTCCGTTAACGATCTTTGAAATGGTCTTTCTGGATACGCCAATATACCCGGCAAGCTGCGAGTTGGAGATCTTCAGGCTGTCCAGGTAGAGCCTTTTTAAAATCATGCCGGGATGACGAGGTGCTATATCTCCTGTTCTCACGAGCAACCCTCCTCAAATGTTTTTATCATCCACGGGCTTCCTCTTCTCACCTGGTGGCCACGCTTTTTCTATCGTAACCTCAAGGGTTACGTATGTCAAATCGAAGATCGTGGGTCTCTGGTGTCAAAGTGAAGCGGGGAGCGAGGAGCGGGAAGCAAGAAGCGGGAAGCGGGAGGGTGAAGTGGGTAGCGGGAAGCTCGTAGCATGACCGCTTCCCGCTTCCTACAGGTGGTTCTTACCTGCTGGAGGTAAAATGCAGGAACTGCATGGCCTCTTCGATTACCTG
>JBELAB010000155.1:0-6693 GCA_049509275.1 Syntrophobacteraceae bacterium
TGTCGGCTCAATCGGCCTGAACGTTGAATCTGCAGCGTCCGGGGCTTGGGGCATCGAGATGAAGGCCTGCGGGGTGGATGCTCTGGTGATCTCGGGTCGTGCGAAAGGCCCGGTCTACATCAAGGTGTCCAACGATGGGGCCGAGATAAAGGATGCCGCCCACCTGTGGGGAAAGGACGCTTATGAGGCTCATGATGCGATCAAGGCGGCTGAAGGCGACCAGTTCGAGGTAGCCAGCACTGGTATTGCCGGAGAACGTCTGGGCCGCTTCGCAAATGTCCAGACTGCCAGGAAATCCTTTCTGGGCCGCTGCGGCCTTGGTGCGGTGATGGGATCGAAGAACTTGAAGGCTGTAGCTGTTCACGGCACCCGGCGATGTGAATTCCACGACTCGGCACGACTCAAAGAGTTAAACAAGACCATCCACAAACGCATGCTCGACCAGCAGGCCCTCAAGCCGCAGGAGTTCAAGCTCAAATGGTTGGGAACAGCCATGGCCACTGACCTGTTTGCGCCTCAGGGGAATCTGCCGGTGAAGAATTACAGCTTGGCGGAGTTTCCTGAGGGAGTCGCCAACATGGGAGGCAGGCCCTACGTGGAAAAGCTCAACGCCAAACCCTGGCCGTGCCGGGACTGCGTCATCCAGTGCCACAACAAGTGCGAAGTGAAGGAGGGACCTTATGCTTATAAAGGCAAAGGACCTGAGTACGAATCGTATGCCATGATGGGGTTTAACCTCCTCATTTCAGACATGCAGGCCGTGGCTTATGCGTGCGAACTTGCCGACATCTATTCACTGGACACCATTAGCTTGGGAGGGGTCCTTGCCTGGGCCATGGAATCCTACGAGAAGGGAGTGCTTACCAGGGACGACACCTACGGTATCGATCTGACCTGGGGTAATGCAAGCGGTACGGTTGAGATGGTCAAAAAAATCGGCGAGCGGGCCGAGGGACTGGGCTGGTGGCTTGGCGAGGGGTGCCAGGCTGCAGCGGCCCACTATGGCAAAGGCTCCGAGGCATGGGCCGTGGCTATGAAGGGACAGGAGATCGCGGCCCACAATTGGCGAGCCCAGTATATAAGCGCCCTGAATTACTGCACCGGTGTGGCCGCCGGCCCCAACCACGAGCGGGGCAACAGTCAGCACATCTGGGTGGGGCACATCACGCTGCCGGAGTGGGGGATCGACCATGTGGAGAACGAGGAACGCTGGTCGTGGAATAAGGCGGCCGAGCGCAACGCAGCGTTTCACGACTACTGCAATGTGATCAATTCGGCTGTGGTTTGCAAGTTCCTTAATTTCGCCTCCTACAACCTTACTGACATCCTGGACACGATGAACGCATGCACGGGGCTGGAGTGGACCCAGGAAGATATGCACCAATGCGGAGAACGCATCAGTACGCTTCAGAAGATCCTCAATGTCCGCTACGGATGGAAAAAGGATGATGATTTCCGATATCCCAAACGTTTCATGGAGCCTCTAAAGGAAGGAGTGGTCGCCGGCAAGATTCCTGAAGGCCTCGATCAGGCGATCCTGGACTACTATAAATACCGCCAGTGGGACAGCGAGGGGAGACCTAAACCAGAGCTATTCGCCCGCCTGGGGATGGAGGCATATAAGGAATAACTGCATGGTTGACGTATGTGGTTTGAGAGACAATCTAACAGAGGTTTTGCAGGTGTCGTTTTATCCGGCTGATTATGGGTGAAAGGAGAGCTTTAAAGAAGGTTCGTGCAGGTGACGGTGTAGTTGTGGCATGGAATCCGCACAAGTGAGGAAGAAAAGATGAGAGCCCTCATCGGATCAGCAGATTGTGAAATCCCTCCCGGAGCATTGCTGTCGGACCTGGTCAAGGTGTACGAAGAAAAACTGGCCAGCGAGCCCATGATCAAGTCGATAAAACAGAAGACCGGGAAGAGCCTTCTGGTTTTCGTTGTGAATGGAACGGTCATACGTCCGAAACAGTTTGACGAGATCCGGCTTAAGGCCGGAGACGAAGTGCGCATCGTCCATCCCTACTCCGGGGGATGACCAAAGAAATAGTGGGCTGACCCTGGCTTTCCAGGGTTTTGCCGAGATCGTCAATTCCCTGGTTCACTGCAAGTTCATGGTCTTTAAAAAGGAGGCCAGGGCTGCACCGGATTGAAGGCATCGAGATGGGCATGAAAGCGGACTGGGGAAGGTGATCGTCATCGGAGATTGCACTGGGACTGATAAAGAGGAAGAGCAGTCGTACGCGGAAAAATTCATATTTCCCAAAATTGGGACAATCGTGAAGTCCGAAGAGTTCTTGAACGCAGTGGATTAACTCTGAAACGAGGTCCATTTTGGCGAGGGGTCGATCAGGGTCGATCCTGAGGCGAACGAAAGGGCTGTGACGGGACTGAAACTTCTATTTGAGGCGTTGCCGCGAGTGGTTAAGGATGGAATGGACACAGAGGCACGATAGCCGATGTCTCTGAGGAGCACGATGGGAGGGACGGCTCTATTATTCAAGCAGGAAGGCGGGCCGCATCTAAATTCGTTCAGTTGGTGTAATGTGATGGAGCATGGAATTCGAAAAGAAAAATGGGGGTAACACTTATACATGATAAAAGGTATTGGGCACATAGGGATTGTGGTCAAAGATATAGAAAAGAGTCTTGCAACTATTACTAAGGCGCTTGGCATTCCTACTCCTTTAATACGAGACGTCCGCGAAAAACAAATGAAAGTAGCACTGCTGGTGTTAAATGAGATAGGATTGGAAGTGATTGAGGATTATAGTGAAAATGGTCCATTCGTGCAGTTTGTGAATGATAGGGGCGACGCGATCCATCACTTTTGCCTACTGACGGACAACATTGAAGCTGACATAGAGACTCTGAAAAAACGAGGAGTCGAAATGGCTGATGAGAGACCCAGGATTGGACTGCGAGGCAAAAAAATTGCTTTTACTAAGCCGAGTGCACTAAATGGTATTCCATTTGAATTATCGGAGGAATAAAGGATAGATCCTCCAGTGAATGTGGACAGGACCAGTTTGATGGAGGAATACGGACCGGTCATCCCGCGATACAAAGAGTGGAAGTTTGAATGGGAGAAACAGTATTTCAACATGACGGAGGATTTCATCTTCGCCAACACATCCAAGTCCATGCGGGAATATTGCGCTAAGTTCAATGAGACGGGCACCAAGCCTGATCTCGAGATTTACGACGCCGGGATGGTGAACAATGTGGCCTTCATGATCCAGGCGGGATATGTCAAGAAGCCGGTTTACATCCAGTTCGTCATGGGAGTCACGGGCGGGATCACCCCGAGTTCGGAGAACCTGCTTTTTCTCGTGGACTATGCGAAGAAGCTCATCGGGGATTTCGAGTCTTCCGTCTGCGTTCCCGGCCGGGCCCAGTTTCCTATCTGCACGCAATCACTGCTCATCGGCGGAAATGCACGAGTCGGTCTTGAGGACAATCCGTACCTTGAAAAGGGCCGGGTGGCGAAAAGCAACGCCGAGCAGTCGGCCAAGCTTGTCCGCATCGCCAGGGAACTGGGCATCGATCCGGCACGCCCGATGAAGCCCGGAGTATCCTGGGGCTGAAGGGGATCGATAAGGTGAATTTCTAAAGTACTTTCCGCAAAGACTTACTTAGTTATACAGCCCCCATCCGGAATCCGGGTGGGGGCTGTTGGGTCGGATTCTTGCCTGCCAAACGGTCTGGAGTGACGGATGCGCACGCTAAGTGAAATAGAGCGGAAGATTTACAGCCGGAACATTCTTATTCCCCAAATCGGGGAATCGGGCCAATTGAAGCTGCTCGAAAGCCGGGTACTGGTTATCGGCCTGGGGGGGCTTGGGAGTCCGGCGCTCTTTTACCTTGCTGCAGCCGGGGTCGGCAATATCGGGGCAGCCGACTGCGATGCCGTCGATTATTCGAACCTCCAGCGCCAGATACTCCATGGCAGGAAAGACGTCGGCCGCAATAAGACCGAGTCGGCGGTTGAGACGATTTCACGGTTGAACCCCGATATTCGGTTTGAATTGTACGGGGCGATTTCAGCGGAAAATATCGCCGGGACCATCGCCTCCTATGATTTCATAGTCGAGGCTACCGACAACTTCAAATCGAAGTTTCTGGTAAACGATGCGTGTATGCGGCTTGGAAAGGCCTTTTCCCATGCCGGCATACTCGGAGCGTACGGCCAGACGATGACTGTTATCCCGGGCAAGGGTCCGTGCTTACGTTGCGTCTTCGAAGACGAGCCGAAAGCCGGGACTTATGAGACGACCTCGGAGGCCGGCGTTTTGGGTGGCGTCGCCGGCGTGATCGGCACAATCCAGTCAATTGAGGCCATAAAATATCTTCTGGACATCGGAGGCCTTCTCACTGGAAGGTTGCTCACTTTTGATGCGCTTGTGATGGCCTTCAGTGAGGTAAAGCTTCCCTGGGTTCGGAAGTGCGCCGTCTGCGGGGCCCTTGCAGAGGGCCCAGGAAGGGTAAACCCGAAATGAACGCATTCGAGATAATCTGGCCGGCCGGTGGGGGTGGATGGAGGATTTTGGGCGTCCCGCCCTTTTGGCTATGCCTATCTCTGCACACCTGTTGGGGCCTGAAATGAATTTAGATCCGGTTGCCGGCAATCTGGCTGCTATACAGGAGCAAATCAGGGCCGCGTGTGCGCGGTCGGGGCGCGACCCCAGTGATGTGAACCTGGTCGGGGTGACGAAAACGGTCCCACTCGAGCGAATCCGCGAGGGAATAGAAGCCGGACTGAAGGTGCTCGGCGAAAACTATGTCCAGGAGGCGGTGAAAAAGAGAGCGGCGCTGGCCGACCTTTCGCTCTCCTGGCATTGTATCGGGCACCTGCAGACAAATAAGGCAAAAACGGCCGTTGAGTGTTTCGACTGGATAGAAACGCTTGACCGGGAGGCCCTCGCAATGGAGCTGAACCGCAGGGCTGAGATGGCCGGGATAAGAATTCCGGTCCTGATCCAGGTAAATATCGGGGGCGAAGAGAGCAAGAGCGGCGTCCGGCCTGACAAGCTCCGTTCCTTCTTTAAACTTATGTCTGGTTTTGACCTGCTGGATGTGCGCGGGTTGATGGCCCTTCCGCCTTTTTTCGACCAGCCGGAGCGGGCAAGGCCCTTCTTCAGGCAGATGCGGGAACTCTTGGATATGCTGAGGCAGGAGTCCCTCCGGCCGGAAAGGCTGGCTGAACTTTCAATGGGCATGAGCGGTGATTTTGAGGTGGCTGTAGAGGAGGGCTCAACGCTGGTGCGAATCGGGACAGCGCTTTTTGGGAGCAGGAATAAATAGGCAAGCTGCTGTGAGTGCTGCCGGATTTCTCTTAAGCCCCTTGCGCTACGAGCCCAGGGTAGAACTATCCGGCCACCCGCAATGCCATTACCGTGGAACATCAGCCGCTACTAATGGTAAGATTACCAGGCAATGTTTTTAGAGGAAGGAATTCACAATGAGAGCCAACCTGATTAATTCCGATCCATTAGTGATGATGGGCAAGCCCGTCATCACTGGAACACGCATCACGGTCGAATTAATACTTGAGAAATTGGCAGCGGGAGAAACCGTTGAGCAGATCATTGAAGCCCACCCCAGACTTACGGAAGAGGCGGTCCGAGCAGCTCTGGTATTCGCCGCCGAAGCCTTACGGGCAGATGTGATCTATCCTACAAGCGGTACAAGCTCATGAATTTTCTCGCCGATGAAGGGGTTGATTTCCCGGTGGTCCAAAGGCTACGCGGTGATGGGCACGAAGTGCTTTATGTTGCAGAAATGGATCCAGGCATTTCCGATGAGAAGGTATTGGCCGCCGCCAATGATAAAAATGCTCTGCTTTTGCTTGAGCGCCTCCCTATCCTAGAGGATGGCGACTGCAAAGATTAGTGACGTATAGGACAAGGAATCTCCTGGCAAGTCGTCATCAAACCAGCAGTCATAGTAAATGAGACCGGAACAGACGGACATAAACGTTAATACTTGCCTCGCTCCCTACATCGAGCAGGCACTGGCGCATGACGTAGAACAGTAGCCTAAACCACGTGGGGTTGATCGAGTGGCCGCTGCACCCGCTTAACCTGAATGCTGTCCTCGTGCCGCCGTGCTCGGGCAAGATCATAATCAAGCTGCATCTTAAGCCAGGTTTCCGGGCTGCTTCCGAAGGCTTTAGAAAGCCGGATCGCCATTTCCGGGGAAATCCCGCTTTTGCCGTTCACAAGGTTGTTGAGGGCCTGACGCGTCACGCCAAGCGCCTTTGCTCCTTCGGTTACGGTCAGTCCTGAAGGCTGAAGGCAATCATTGCGGTATCTTAACGGATTAGTCTTCGCCCAAATCCAAAGGCCGCCCCTCCGATGTATGGAAGACGCGGTGCCGGCCAAACTTCGTCGAGCCGATCAACCGATTTGGTGCGCTCTGGCGTAAGTGTCACTTAATTTGCGCCGGAGGGGACGGATAGAATCAGCTAAGGTAAGCCCGAAAGGCGACATGAAATCGCGCCCTGACGATCATGATTGTGCGCCGCTGGTGTCATGAGTTAGAAATTCGTTACATAAGTCCTGTGCACACAGGCCGTCATTCCGGCGGAAGCCGGAATCCGTGCGCCTGGAAGCGCGCACGATTTGAGGGGTGCAAGTCCCCTTCCGGGAGATGCCTGCTCCCGGTAGTCAAAGGTAACTGCGTCGCCGTGAGGCG
>JBELAB010000156.1:0-6684 GCA_049509275.1 Syntrophobacteraceae bacterium
AACCTTACCGGAACCGAGCACGACAGTGGACAGGGGGTCATCAGTCACCATTATCGGCAATCCCGTATTAAGTCTCAGGAAGTGATCGAGATTTTTGAGAAGCGCTCCTCCACCGGTCAGAACGATCCCGCGGTCCACGATATCGCCCGCCAATTCGGGAGGCGTCTGCTCGAGGGCAACTTTTATGGTTTCCAGGATGGCATCGATTTGTTCCTGGATCGCTTCCCGGATTTCGTCCGAATTGACCTCAAGGGTTTTGGGGATCCCCGTTACCAAATCGCGGCCCTTTATCATCATAGTTTCAGTTTCACCAACAGGATAAGCATTTCCGATGGTGGTCTTTATAAGTTCCGCCGTTGTTTCACCTATCAGCAGATTGTACTTGCGTTTAATGTGCTGGAGAATGTTCTGGTCCATTTTGTCGCCGGCAATGCGCACAGACAGGCTGTACACAATCCCCGCAAGCGAGATGATAGCGACTTCGGTTGTTCCTCCGCCTATGTCCACAACCATGCTGCAAACCGGTTCGGTGATGGGCAGTCCAGCCCCGATTGCGGCCGCCATAGGCTCCTCTATCAGGTACACCTCATGGGCGCCGGCGGATTTAGCGGACTCCCTGACGGCCCTTTTTTCAACCTGCGTCACGCCCGAGGGAATACAGATTATTACTCTTGGCCTGACAAAGGCGCGCCTGTTGTGGACTTTGCGTATGAAATATCTCAGCATTGCCTCGGCTACTTCAAAATCCGCAATCACGCCATCTTTCATAGGCCTGATCGCAGTGATATTGCCGGGAGTCTTGCCGAGCATCATCTTTGCCTCTTTGCCCACAGCCACGACCCTGTTGGCGCCGCGCTCATCTTTGCGAACCGCGACAACCGACGGCTCTGTCAGCACAATTCCCTTACCCCGCACGTAAACGAGCGTATTGGCGGTCCCAAGGTCTATTGCAAGATCATTTGAGAAAAGCCCGAGTATTTTATTGAGGAACATCCTTTAGAATTCTCCTTTCGATCCAGTTTTAAGATTAACTTTCATAGCATATGAATTGCCTATGCGCAATGCCTAAGAGTAAGGAATACACAGCACAGGGATAATTTGCCCAAACGGGGAGCAAAAGGCTCAAAATCCTCGAATGTCACCTCTTATGCGTTTTGCGGAGTCATAGAATCGGGGCGATCCAGGGGAGATGGTTTTTTGAACGGTTTTTTGCATACTTGACAAACGATGAAGATTTCGATTAAAAGTAAAGTTTCGTGCATGCCGGGTCGTTTCAGAGGGCTTCGGACGCGCTTCCCGGTGCTTGATTCAGAGCGGGTAAGTATACCTTAAAAGGAAGTTTAATGTCTAAGAGAACATTTCAACCAAGCAATCTGAAAAGAAAACGCACTCACGGCTTCCTTGAGCGAATGTCGACCAAGGCTGGCCGCAGCGTACTGAAGCGGCGGCGCGCAAAGGGCAGAAAACGGCTGTCGGTTTGAGACGAGATGGGACCCTGGAATCTTCGGATGAGCAAGCTTTGAGGGGCAGGTTCAGTTTCCGGCCTCATGAAAGAATTCGTTGCTCCGCCGATTTCCAGCGCGTCAAAAAAGCGGGAAAACGAGCGAAAACCCCCCATTTCGGTCTGAATTTCATTCCAAATAGTCTTGCATATCATCGATTGGGCCTTATTGTCCAAAAGCGGTTTTGGCCTGCGGTAGGGCGCAACCGCATTAAGAGGGTCATTCGAGAATGGTTCAGGCTGAACAAGGGCCTAATTCCACAGCCGGGGAAAGACATCGTCGTAATAGCCCGCCCTGGAGCGGAAAAACTCTCACCGGGAGACCTCCTCAGGGAGTTCTCAACGGTTTTCCATAAACAGGAAAAATAACTGATGATCCGGTCGATATTTCTGGGTCTGATTCGATCATATCAATATTTCATCTCACCGCTGCTTCCCCAGACCTGCCGCTTTTCGCCCAGTTGCTCGCATTATACCCACGATGCAATCAGGACGCACGGCATTCCCAAGGGAATTTACCTGGGGTTGAGACGAATTGTGCGCTGTCACCCTTTCAACCCAGGGGGCTATGACCCCGTGCCAGGACCAGCGCCCTGGAGTGACAAAGATTAATGGAGACTTCCTGAATGGATTCAAAGGCCCTTTTGGCAATAGTATTATCATTCCTGCTTTTTCTGGCTTGGCATTTTTATTTCGGTCCCACACAGACTCCCCCGCCCCAGCAAAAACAGCCCGCCACCACCGCGACTCAGCCCCAAACGATGCCGCCCCCGGCCGCACTTGCCCCGGCGCAACCGCCGAAGGTGGATCTTTCAGCCCAGAAGACCTGGTCGATCGGGGATTCACTCTTCAGGATGAAGATCATTGCCCAGGGAGCGAGGGAAAGATCTTTCGAACTCCTCAAGTTCAAGCAAGATCTCAAACCCGATTCCCCCCCGATGCAAATGATTCGTGACACCGTATACCTTCCACTGGACGTCGAACTCCTCTTACATAAGGATTGGGACCTCTACAGGAGACCTTTTACGAGCGATGCGCCCACCGAGCTCAAGATTGCTCCTGGAGAGCCTCCCAGAAACGTTGCCTTCCAAACCGAGATCCAAGGGAAAGTCCGCCTGACAAAGATTTTCACGGTACAGGCCGATTCCTACGTTATGGATCTGGAAGTTCAGATTCAGAACCTTTCGGCGGAAAAACTTTCCGATCAGATGGGACTCAGCTTTTATTTCAAACCATTTTCGGAATCTGCGAATCAGACCTATAACCAATCGCGGCTGACATTCTCAACTAACGGGTCGAATCATGATCTGGGGCCCAAGGACTTTGCAAAGCCGGACGCAACCCCCAAACCCCCCTACGACTGGGTGGCGTATCAGGATAATTTTTTCATCCAGGCAATCATTCCGCTGACACAGGGCGGTTATCAGGTAATCCCCAGCGCAGTGACCGATGAGACTCAACATACGCAAATCACCAGGCTGGTTTTCCTGACAGATAAGTTTGATCTCGATCCGAACGAGTCCAGCTCATTCAAGCTCAGGCTCTACAACGGCCCCAAGATAATAGACACTCTGAATGAAGCCGGCCATAACCTCTTTGCCTCAGTTGACTACGGTTGGTTTACATTCCTGGCAAAACCCCTCCTGGTGGTGCTAAGGTGGTTCTACTCTTTCACTCACAATTATGGGATTGCAATCATTCTGCTGACAATCATCATCAAAATAATTTTCTGGCCTCTGACCCAGAAAAGCTATACATCCATGCAGAAAATGAAAAAGATTCAGCCCAAGATTCAGCAAATCAGGGAAAAATTCAAGGATGACAAGGAGAAGTTGAACCAGGAGCTGATGCAGATCTACAAGACCTATAAAGTGAATCCGATGGGCGGATGCCTGCCGATGGCGCTACAAATACCGGTTTTTTTCGCTCTCTATCGCATGTTGAACTCAGCGGTCGAGCTCCGGCACCAGCCGTTCGCGCTCTGGATACACGATCTCACCGCTCCTGACCGCCTGAACCTGGGGTTTTCAATCGATCTTCCGATGATTGGCCATTTAGACGGGCTGCCGGTTTTGACAATCCTTATGGGCATAACAATGTTTCTTCAGCAAAAAATGACGCCGTCATCAGGAGATCCTCGCCAGGAAAAGATAATGCTCATAATGCCGGTCATGTTTACCTTTTTCTTTATCAACTTCCCGGCTGGTCTTGTGCTATACTGGTTTGTAAACAATATTCTCTCTATTGCACAGCAATACATGATCAATCGTCATGCCGGCGCTTAGCGGTTGTCTCTCCGCAAACCATCTTATCTTTTTTCCGTGAATGACGGAGGAGAGCATGTCCACTCTTGAATTCGAAGAAAAATCACTCGAGGACGCAATAGAGCTTGCCTGCAGGCAACTGAAGCTTCCGCGCGAGAAGCTCGAGATAGAGATCATTTCGAAGGGATCTTCGGGGATTTTCGGGATTGTCGGGACGAGAAGGGCTAAAATACGCGTAACCACGAAAGATTCTCCCGTCGGACTTACGGCCGACAGGGCGAAGGAGGTTTTGGACGAGATACTCAAACACATTGATTTGCCGATGGTCGTCGAGTGCGAGGCAAGAGAAGGGTACTTATACCTGAACATAATCAGCAACGGTTCAGGGTTGCTCATCGGCAAACGGGGCAAGACGCTCAGCGCCCTCCAGTTCCTTGTATCCAAGATAGTGAGCAGGCAGGCAGGAGAAAATGTTTCCGTAATAGTGGACACCGAACACTACCGTTCCAAGCGCGAGTTAAGTCTGAATGAACTGGCGCGCCAACTGAGCGAAAAGGTCAAGAAATCCCACCGCTCCCTTACAACCGGCCCTATGAGTGCTCAGGATCGCCGGATCATTCACCTGGCGCTAAAGGAGGACCACGAAGTCAGGACCAAGAGCAAGGGCGAGGGGAACCTTCGGCGCGTTGTAATTTACCCGGTAAAGAAGGCAAGGACCTCCCCGAAAACCGCTCAAAAAACGGATTAGCAACCGCCAATTTATCATGGACTTCAGACTCCTCCAGGATACCATTTGCGCAATAGCCACCCCCATTGGCGAAGCAGGTATCGGCTTGATCAGATTGAGTGGGTCCGAAGCGCTCAATATGGCCCGAAAGATTTTCACACCTAAAGATCCCACTCGAAGCTTAAGGTCCCACACCCTCCATTACGGTTGGATCAAAGACCCTGTTTCCGGACAGGTGGTGGACGAAGTGCTGCTGAGCTTCATGGCCGCGCCCAGAACTTACACCTGCGAGAACGTAATCGAAATTAACTGCCATAGCGGGTACGCAGTGCTCAACCGCATCCTCGAGCTCATTCTGGCAACCGGCGCCAGGCTCGCCCAGCCGGGAGAGTTTACGCGCCGGGCCTTCTTGAACGGACGAATCGACCTGTCACAGGCTGAAGCGGTTATAGAGATAATTCGTTCCCGCTCTGAACAGGGAATACTTCTTGCCAACCGCCATCTTCGGGGGGATTTCAGACAACTTATTGAAAAATGGCGCGAAACGCTGATCCACGCACAAACACGTCTCGAAGCTTTTATAGACTTTTCGGAAGACCTTGCGGAAGAAGCGGAGCAAGAAGGCCCCGAGTATGAATCGCTTCTGGAGGAGGTGCTGGAGGGAGTCACAAGACCCCTCAGGACTATTTTGAACAAGTATGAAGAAGGACGCGTGCTGCGCGATGGACTCACCCTAGTGCTGGTGGGAAAACCAAACGTGGGCAAATCCTCGATGCTCAACGCTCTTCTGGGCAAGGACCGGGCCATCGTCACAGCAGCCCCTGGTACGACCAGAGACGTTATCGAAGACACATTTGTCTTGAAAGGGGTACAGGTTCGGATTCTGGATACGGCCGGAATTCGCAATCAGCCGGATGAAATCGAATCGTGCGGGATCGAAAGGACGATTCGTTCCGTATCCGAAGCCGACGTGGTGCTCTGGCTCATTGACAATAGCAGACCTCTTACTAGTGAGGACCAGAAGGTCTACGAGGCCGTAGGCGCGTCCCGCTGCATCGTGCTGCTCAATAAGAGCGATCTTACTCCAGCGTTCCCTATCGAAAGAGTTCAGCAATGCTTTCCCGGTCCTAGCCCGGTCTTCAGGCTGTCCGTAAAGAATCCCTCAGACATCGAACGCCTCAAGAACTACATGGCCGAGGCGTTCATCATGCGGCCATTGGAGAGTTGCAGATCGGAAATCGTGCCGAACATGAGACAGAAAGAATGTCTCGAAAAGGCAATGAGCATCCTCCTGAGGGCCGGAGAACTCCTGGGCTCCAACGCCTATGGTGAACTGGTCAGCCTTGAGCTCGAAGGAGCGCGAAGGCAACTTGAGGCCGTTCTCGGCTGGGAAAATGACGGCGAATTGCTCGACAGTATATTCCTTCAGTTTTGCGTAGGGAAATAGCCCGCCGTTTGTCCATACATTTACCAATGATAATCAGCCCAAAATATAATTAAGTTAAAGGCTATGCACACTTATGGGGACGGCCTTGGACAATGAATTCACCGATCTTATCCTGAAATTCGCCGGCAAGGCAGGGATTGCGCTCACTGAAAGGCGGGCCCAACTCTTGAGCCTGCATATTCAACTCATGCTCGAGTGGAACCTCCGCCTCAATCTCACCCGGATAACGGGCAGGGAAGAAATAATAGTTAAACATCTCCTTGATTCCATCCTGCCCGCGAAATTTCTTCCCTCATCCGGGTGTGCACTTGACGTTGGCACAGGCGCCGGATTTCCTGGAATTCCCTTGAAGATTGTTTATCCCGATCTCCAAATGGTTCTACTCGACTCGAGCAGGAAAAAGGTCAGTTTTCTGGCTGCTGTGGCCGCTACGTTGGGGCTGAAAGGAATCCGGGTCTTGCACGGGAGGTGGCAGGACTTCTCAAAGGTTGAACGGCATGCTAACACGTTCGAACTGATCACCATGCGCGCATTAAAGCTGGAGCCCGAACACATTACCTGCCTTGCCTCCATGGTCCTGGTTGCCGGCGGGGTTTTAGCGTGGTGGGGAGTGGGAGACGCAGAGCGCCTCGCGGATGGGCGGGCGGGCTGTGGAGGTCCTGAGACTGGTGAAAGGATCTATCGCGATATGGAATTTCAGGACGATCTTAAGTATTTGCTCCCCGGCATAAAACAGCGGAGGGCC
>JBELAB010000157.1:0-6673 GCA_049509275.1 Syntrophobacteraceae bacterium
CAACAGGAGGACACAGGCGGGCCCGCGAGCAAAACCCAATAAAGAAAACGGCCATGGCAAACACAATACAAGCAATGCCGAATCATCTTCATGCTCAAAAAATAATGGACCTGATAGCCGAGAGCATTTCTCTTCGCCAGGAGAAACGTCATGAAGAAGCTCTGAGGCGTCTCGAAGAAGCAATCAGCATTGATCCCAAGTTTTTCCCGGTGCTCGTGGAAAAAGCGACTGTTCTGTTCGAATTAGCCCGATATGAAGAATCGATCGAATGCTTTGATCTTTTTTTGAAGCATATTAGCAACTCGCAAGTACGCGAGTTGCGCGATAACTGTCTAAAGCATGCCTTGTCAAACTATGACCGAATTCTTGCAGAGAGCCCGGCAAATGTTGAAGTGCTTCTCAAGCGAGGCTACATTCTACAGCGCCTGCACCGCTATGACCATGCTGTGTATAATTATAACCTGGCTTTGGAAATATACGTAAGCAATGTTGTAGACGTTTTAAACAGGCGTGGGAATTCGTTATTATACCTTAATAGACCTGAAAACGCCCTTGAGAGTTATAATCGCGCTCTGGAACTGGCGCCTTGCAATGCGTCCTTATTATTTAACCGGGCCAATGTCCTGCAACAGCTTGCCCGCATGGATGAAGCCCTGGAAAGCTATGGTCAGGCATTGGCATACAAACCCGACTTAGCTGAAGCAAAGATGGAACAAAGTCATTGCAGGTTGGCCATGGGGGATTTTAAAAGGGGTTTCACAGAGTATGAATCGCGGTGGGAAAGCGTTCAACTAAAATCTGCTAAATTGAGATCATCCGAGCCCATATGGCTTGGGGAACAGAGTCTGGCCGGCAAAACTATTCTGCTATGGGCTGAGCAAGGACTTGGGGACACTATTCAGTTTTTGCGCTATGTGCCGTTAGTAGCACAAACTGCCGGGCTGACGATTCTTCGTGTGCCTCCCCTGTTGAGGGCATTGGCTCAGACACTCGATTGCCCGGTATCGATTATCACTTTCGGAGACGCATTGCCTCCCCACAATTTCAATTGTCCATTGATGAGCCTGCCCCTGGCATTTGGCACTACGCTGGAATCAATCCCCTCGGATGTTCCATATTTGAGCGCAAAAGCCGATCAGGTTGAAAACTGGCGAAATCAGCTTGGACCGCGCACCAGGCTAATGATTGGTCTTGTTTGGGCGGGCCGCAGGCACGAACCCGTTAACTATACGCGCGACGTGGGATTGCAAGCCTTGGATCCCCTGACGCACCTTGACGTAGAGATTATAAGTCTGCAAAAGGAAATTCCCGACCAGGACAGGAGGGTGCTCGAGTCCATGCAGAAGATTACTTGTTTGGGTGAAAAACTATCGGATTTCGCAGACACGGCTGCCCTGATTGAAAACCTTGACATGGTGATCGGCGTCGATTCGGCGGTTGTTCACCTCACGGGAGCACAGGGAAAGCCTGTCTGGATTATGCTAAGACATTCCGGCGAGTGGCGCTGGCTTCTGGAGCGCAGTGACTCACCCTGGTATCCCACCGCACGTATTTTCCGCCAAAAAAACCCTGGCGACTGGGCTGGAGTGGTCAGCGATATAACCCAACAGTTGCAGGCCCTCATGGTTCATCGCAATGGATAGCACGGCATTGAGGCCTCCCGCTCCCCCCCCGTCTCGCGGGTGGGTTGGGCGGGCTGTCGAGAATAAGCGGTCGGCCTCCGCGCTACGCGCTCACACGTCGCTAAGGGAGGCCGGGCAAGCCCACTTCACAAAGTGAAGCAGGGGCGAAGCCCCGCGAAGCGAGACCATGACACCATTGTCACTTTACTTTCTGATGCGCTTAACATTTGGCTTGCCTTCAAACGCACCACGTTTAATGTCTGTACGTTCTGCATGGCTGCGCGCACGGTCGCCGCTCTTATCATGTCAGGTGCATTCTTTTCGAGCAAGGTATTATATAAGTCTATCATACGAGGGCACAGGGCCGAAATTACCCCAACCGCCGCTTTGAGCTTTGCGCCGCCATAAGCGGCTATAGAAGAAAGTTGAAGGTATGATGAACATAAAATTAAAAGAGGTTTTCTCTCCACAATCCGTAGCGGTCATCGGGGCATCGAACAGTCTCGATAAGCTTGGTTACCATGTGATGAAAAGCCTTGTTAAGGGCAATTACAAGGGGCGAATATTCCCGGTAAATCCCAAAGGTGAAATGGTCTGGGGCCTCAGATCTTACACATCTTTGAAAGAGACGCCGGACGGCGTCGATCTTGCCGTAATCGCCGTACCGGCGTTAAATGTTCCGGAAATACTTCACCAATGCGGACAAAAGAGGCTGAAGGGGGTAGTTTTGATTACCGCAGGATTTCGAGAAATTGAGGATGTGAAGGGAGAAGCACTCGAAAAGGAGGTAGGAAGGATCGCCGAGCAGTATGAGCTGCCCATTATTGGTCCAAATACCTTCGGCTTTATCAACGTGACTTTCGGAGTGAACGCATCTTTTACGCCGGAATTTTCTCTACTGAAAAAAGGAGGGGTTGCGCTCATAAGCCAGAGCGGCGGTATTTGTCACGTATGTGGCTTTATGGCCATTGAACAAAGGATGGGTGTGTCCAAATTGATGAGTCTCGGAAACCGGCTAAACGTTGGTTTTCCGGAGGTCCTGAAGCATCTGGTTGAAGAGGATGAGGCTACCACGGTCATAGCCCTCTATATAGAGGGTTTGGATGAACCACGCGAGCTCCTTGATGCAGCGGCATCCTTAAGGGGAAGAAAGCCCATCATTGCATATAAGGCCGGAAAGAGTGAAAAGGGTGACAGTGCAAGTCGATTTCATACGGGTTCTCTTGCAGGCAACTATAAGATATGGAGAGGCGCTCTTCGCCAGGCCGGCATCCTTGAGGTCACTTCAACTGAAGAGTTGGTCGATACGGCAAAAGTATTTGATGCATGCCCGCCTATTAAAGGAAATCAGGTTGCGGTGCTTACCGGCCAGGCAGGTACAGGATTGATCGCAGCAGATGCCGGCGAGGAGGCGGGGCTTAAACTTTCCCGCTTCACACCGGGCACGCAGGACAGGATCAATCGCATCCTTCCCCCGATCGCCATCCGCACCAATCCGGTAGATATGGGCCCTGCCTGGTTTAAAACGAAGAATCTTCTCGATATCCTGGAAGCGGTAATGGAAGATGAGGGTACGAACGGAGTCATTTTTCTTGCTGCGTTTGGATCGGCAAATGTTAATCTGGCCAAAGAGATGGAAGAATATATGAAGGGCATAGCTTCTTTCCAAAAACCTGTTATCGCTTGCTTTACCGCCCCACCGGGAATTTGGGATGATGAGATGAAAGGGATGGACGCAAAAAAGGGATTTGCGATTATTCCCACCCCTGAAAGAGCTGCGAAAGCCATGGGTAATCTTTGGAAAGCAAACTTGCTTGGGAGGTTGAAGATATGAATATGGAAAGGCTGCTGCTCGGAGTGGAAGCTCTTGGATTTCTCGAGAAACAAGGCTTACCGGTGCTCAAGAGCTCCCTGGCGCGGGATGAGGATGAAGCCGTGAGCGCGGCTTCAAAGATAGGTTTTCCGGTGGCGCTCAAGATTTCCTCTCCAGATGTGATTCATAAAACCGAAACGGGAGGGGTGGCGGTCCCCCTGAAAGATGAGGGGGAAGTAAGGCGGGCCTTCAAAGAAATAGTGGACGTGTTTACAGCCAATCACCCTGCAAAAAGGCTTGATGGAGTTATCGTGCAGGAACTGGGCAAAGGATTCGAGCTGATCGTCGGAACGCGAAAAGATCCGCAATTTGGCCCTGTGCTTATGTTCGGGTTGGGAGGCATTTTTGCGGAGGCAATGAACGATGTTGCTTTCAGGCTGATCCCTGTCGATGCGCGGGATGCTAAAGAGATGATCGAAGAATTGAAGAGCTATGCAGTGCTCAAGAACCCGCGGAAAGGAACGATTGATCTTCCAACCATTGAGAAATTTCTCATGCAGGTTTCAAGACTCTTGGAAAAACATGCCGAAATCCATGAGATGGACCTAAACCCCGTATTTGTGGCATCAAAGGACATCGAGGTTTGTGATGCAAGAATCAGAATAATCTAGTTTCCGTCCGGTGTTTCCGGATGCTCACAAGTCTAGCGAAGCTTCGCTTTCGACTAATCCCTCACTGAAGCGGACAATAGCGAACCCGGCAGGCTCACCCAAGGGTAAAAAGGGGTCGGATCTAATGCTGTTGAATTTGTATTGGCGCTAACCAGTGTGAGATCATTGACAGAAGACGGTATAGTGGATCGGATGCGTGCGACTTGAGGCAGCCCATGAAGGTTCACAAATGTGACGGACATGGAAAGGTTGACCGGCGCCATTGTGAAATCAATGTTGAGGAGAGCTGCCTAAACTCCATAGGAACCAGGATTAGGCCTGGATTATCTCCCATTCCAGATCAGGCCAGGAATAACGCCATGATCGAAGCGACAAGAGTAATCAGGGCAGAGACTTTGAACGCCGTTTTGATAACCTGGCTCTCAATCCCCAGAGCATCGATAGTGGCTGCAGCATTTTGAAGCTTTGCAGGAGAGATGACGCTGGCGAGACCCCCTCCGATCGCTGTGACGGCAGTGACAATCAAGGCATCCACGTTGAGAAACTTAGAAGTGAGAAGGTGGTATTTGGTAAACATTGCAATGGTTGAGGCTTCACTACCGCTCAGAAATCCTCCGAAGAGGCCAAGGTAGCCGCTAATGAAAGGATACAGTCCGCCAAAAACCGCAGCCGATGCCTCTGAGAGAACATAGATCATGTTCGATGAGGGATCGAGGACCTTCCATGCTGATTCGACACTCTGCATACCTGAATTGTTCATCACAAAGGCAATCCCAAAAAAGATAGCGGCGGAAAATGTAGGCCTGGGTGCCCTCATCATCCACTTCGAGAGCGTCACTTGCATGGACCTTAGAGTCGGCTTGATGAACAAGGCCGCCAGGATGGTACTGATCAACACCCAGGTATAGGCATTCCATAGCATTCTTGTCTTTATGACCTGACCTGGAATTACGGATATGGGCATGGCGAAATCGTTATAGAGCAACTTGAACAAGGGTGGATAGAAGTTGATGACAAAAGCGGTGATAATCAAAATAACCCAGGGGGAGAGAGCCCTGACCAGGGACATTTGCTTTTCGACTTGCCGATCTTCATCCGTCAAAGCAGATCGATCTATCACGGATTTTCCAAGCAGCTTCAAATACAGGAGCATCGCGACCATCGTGGAAAAACCCGCAATGACCCCAGTCAAGACAACCCCGGAAGCCAGAAAAGCGATATGGCTGACGGCAATGGCTGCCCCACCGTTCACCAGCCCTGCAATCATGCAGGGTTTGAAGCCTTTTTTAATGAATTCCCAACCCCCGACTATCCACAGCATGCCGAATCCGATTAGTGTGGATACAACCGGCAAAAACTGAGAAAAGATCTGAGCTGATCGCACTAGAGGCGTGCCGGTGAGGTCCGAGTACACAACGAGAGGCGCGCCAAGGAGTGCAAATGTGCAAAGGGCGTCAAATCCAATGGCCGGAAGAGCTACTGCCACATAATTCGAGTACCCCAAAGCGACCAGAATGGGAGGCAAAATGGATACAGGCGTGGCACCGACTGAGACCAGGAGCGTGCCCGCACCCACATTGATCAGCATTATCTGTACGGTTCTGTCCACGGATGCAAAGGTTTTAACGAACACGGCAATTCTTCTGAGTGCACCGGTCGCCTCCATGAAGCTGATCTGGAATATTGAGGTGAGGACCATCAAAGAGACGGGAAAAGAGGCAATGATTCCAGCCGCAGAAGACTTTAGGCCGACTTCCAAGGTGGTGTTAAAAGAGAAATATGCAATGCCAATCGTCAAGAACAATCCAAGGGCGCCACTTGAATCAGCCGCATACTCCTTTTTGGTCATCAAGAAAACGATCAATAAGATTGGAAGAAGGGTCAAAGCGACAGATAGAAACATTTGGATCCCCCTCAAAATAAACTACCGATCCTAAAAAGCAGGCCCTGGAATCAAGCGTCTCGATGGTGTAAATGAGTCTATAACACGCTATATGCCCGTGCGCGATAACTTTGGACTTTTCCCCTGAACTTTTAAACAGGAATTGGCGACTGACATGCCAACCCTCGAAATAGTCTCGAGCCTTGGGCTATGAAATAAGGATCGGACTCGATTGCGGGCTTTTACCGACTGCAGTGAATGTCCTTCTGTATTTCAGCACCTAAGGAAAAAACAGCCGAGATCTGCAAGCTGGAAGCATTTAGATGCAAGCGGTGTAAGGAATTGTGGTGGACGGGCGGCAGCACTTATAATCGCGGGATTCGTAAATCCGTTGGAATTACCACCCTGAGTGATCATCCGGCTTGGCACTTTGCTTACCTCTGAAATAGGAAGTCCACTGCTATCGACTCCATGGACAAAGTTTTCTTTTGCACTTACCGTATGACCAGAACATCATTATGGAAGGATCTAAAAAATGAACTCAAAATTACTGAAGATTATGGCAATCGGGCTCATGACCCTGTTTTTGAGCGCGCAGGCCTTTGCAAGTGCGGGGGCAGGAAGAGATAATGACGTCGGCGACAAGACGGACCGGGACTTGTCCTCCATCGGTTCTGACCAGTCC
>JBELAB010000158.1:0-6668 GCA_049509275.1 Syntrophobacteraceae bacterium
AGTTGCCCATACCCGTGTAAAATTAATCCATACCGGCAGAACGCATGCTCAACGAAACTGCCTCATTGAGTTTTCCTGCCTTCCACCGCTCAGATTGCTCTGAGTATTCATTAGTCATTCTCACTGTTGATTGCAGCCTGCAAAATGCAGGAAATAATGACGCTCAGAGCTTTGCAAGCCAATTCTCAACTTGGAGGTGCCGAATACGACGAAAATGCGAGCCCGTTGTTTGTGACCACATCTAATCCATGACTCATGGCTCCAGCCGCGATCAAGATGCCGGCATCGCAGGTCGAACCGACTCATCAAGGTCGAAATCAAAAACTTTTCCATTAGCGATCGAGTTAGTTTACAATTTACCTTGTTCATCGGGATTGGTCAAACTAAGGGCTGTCAAATCTTGAGGAAAAGCTTTGCGTAATATTGCCAATTCACTTGCCTTCAGGCTCTTTTGCCTGCTTTTGCTTGTAAGCGCAATTGTGTTCGTTTCTCTGACTATAATGATTATCCGGGCCAATACGCAGCATGTTATGCAGGAAGTAATCCTCTCGGCCAGACGCACCAACAATCTGCTCCTGCGATCAATGCGCCAGAGCATGTTGCTCAACCGCCTGGAAGACATTGCGCAGACGATCAATACTCTGGGTATCGAACCCGGAGTTGAGGGCATAAGAATTTACGACAAGAAAGGAAGTATCGTTTTCAGCACAAGCACCCAGGAAATAGGGCAAAAGGTGAACATCAAGGCCGAACAGTGCATTGTATGCCACAGGAGCGAAAAGCCGCTTGAATTTATTCCTGAAGCCGTCCGGCCCCGAATTTTCTCTTCCCCGGACGGCCACCGGGTACTCGGGGTTTTAAAGTCAGTCCGCAATGAGCCGGCCTGTGCCGCGCCAAGCTGCCATCCTTCACCTTCCAAACAAAAAATACTGGGCGTGCTCGAGTCTCAGTTCAGCCTCGTGCAAGTGGATCAGAATATCCTTACCAGCCGCAACCTGATGATTCTCTACTCCATCGGCGCTATCCTGGTCATCGAGCTTTTCGCAGGGCTATTCATAATGCGCATGGTGTATACGCGGGTGGTCAAGCTTGCGGAGGGACCGCGCGAGGTCAAAAAGGGCAATCTGGATTTCAGCATCCAGGTAGAAGGGAACGACGAAATAGCCGATCTGGCGCGTTCGTTTAACAGCATGGTAGCAAGCCTGAAGCGGGTGGAAGCTGAAAACAGGGAGCTGTCCCACAAAATGGTCCAAGTCGCCAAGATGGCTTCCATGGGTAAGCTCGCGGCCACCGTGGCCCATGAAATCAATAACCCCCTTGGCGGGATTCTAACTTACGCGAAGCTGATCTCCCGCGCAATCAACGCGGGGTCCATGAGGGAAGAAGAAAGGAAAGCAGCCCTGGGGTATCTTGAAGCAGCCATTAGCGAGATCAAGCGCTGTGGAAACATCGTAAAAAACCTGCTTTATTTTTCCAGGAGTTCCGAATCTGTCATGGAAAAGGTTGACATGCACAATCTTATTGACAAGAGTCTTTCAATAACCAACCATCATTTCCAAATCAATGAGATCAGCACGGTAACCAGGCTGGAGGCGAAGGACCCGAACATTATCGGCAATGCAAACCAGATAGTGCAGGTGCTGATCGCACTGTTCATAAACGCTGTGGAAGCCATGCCCCGTGGCGGCGCTCTTACCGTCGCCACCCAGGATGTGTTCGACCCGGACGCCCTCCGCGTCAGCGTCGCAGATAACGGCAGGGGTATTCCTCAGGAAATCCGGTCGAGCATATTCGAGCCATTCTTCACGACCAAGGAGAGCGGACATAGCACCGGTCTGGGTCTGGCGGTGGTTTACGGCATCATGCTGAGTCACCGGGGGAAAATCGAGGTCGAATCGGAACCGGGGCGGGGAACAACATTTATCCTCACATTGCCGCGACAGATACATTCGGACAAAGAAAAGGGACCGATCTTCGAAGGGCCTGTAGTTTCGGATTTGTGATCGCAGGTTTTCGGGCGGTCAGCTTGCAAAAAGCTTTGGAATATGCCGGAGATTGAGAAAAAATGACAGATCAGGTGTCAATGCTCATTGTGGACGATGAGCCGTCGGTCCGCGAATCTCTCAGGCACTGGTTTCTCCCGGAGGGCTACCGTGTGGAGACCGCTGCCGAGGCGATGGAAGCGCTGGACAAACTGCGCGATTCAAGCTTCGACGTCGTGCTGCTCGACATAAAGATGCCCGGAATGGACGGGATCGAGCTTCAACGGCGCATGAAGGAAATAGACAGCCAACTGGCGATCATAATAATGACGGCCTACGCCACAGTTGACACCGCAGTGCAGGCCCTGAAGCAGGGCGCCTACGACTACATAACCAAACCGGTCGATCCGGACGACCTGAGCAGACTCATTCGCAACGCGGCCACACAGCGCCGGCTGATCAGCGAAAACGTCAGCCTCAAAGAAGAAATCCACTCCTTGATCTCCGCTGATCAGATCGTCGGCGAAAGTCGGCAGGTGCAGGAGATCCTGAAGCTGATTCAGACCGTCGCCCAGACGGACGTTACGGTGATGATCCAGGGTGCTTCGGGCACGGGCAAGGAGCTTGTCGCCAGGGCCATCCATTTCAACAGCAAGCGCAAGTATTTCCCTCTTATCACCATCAACTGCGGCGCCATGACCGACACGCTGGTTGAGAGCGAGCTTTTCGGCCACGAGAAAGGGGCCTTCACCGGTGCTCAGTATCGACGCAAGGGCAGACTCGAACTGGCGCACAAGGGCGCCATTTTCTTCGACGAAATAGGCAACATCGGCCCAAAGACCCAGATGGATTTGCTGCGCGTGATCGAAACAAAGCGATTCACAAGGCTTGGCGGCAACCAGGTGGTAGAAGCGGACTTCCGGATCATCTCTGCGACAAACAGGAACCTGGAAGATGCGGTTAAGGACGGGACGTTCAGAGAAGACCTGTACTACCGATTGAACGTTTTCAACATACAGTTGCCCTCTCTCAAAGAAAGGGTTTCCGACATCCCGCTGCTGGTGAGCCATTTTGTGGGTAAGTTCGCCACAGCTATGAACAAGCCCTTCACAGGCGTTGACCCTAAGACCATGGAATGGCTGAAACAACAATCCTGGCCCGGAAATGTCAGGGAACTCCAGAATGCGATCGAAAGAGCCGTTGTGGTGGGAAAGCCTCCCTTGATCACAGTGGATGACCTTCCCGGCCCCGTCGACTGGCGGGGGCCTTCAGATACAGGTGAGGTGCTGCCCCTTGCGGAAATCGAAAAGCGCCACATTCAACTCGCCTTAAACAGGACCGGGGGAAACGTGTCGCTGGCCGCCCAGTTGCTCGAAGTTGACAGGGCGACGGTATACAACAAAATCAAGAAATACTGCCTGGGCCATTAGAACCTTGAGGTTCGGACCGGTTATCTTCCGGTTCGGTGAGTTCCATGTGCAGTTGAATTCAAAAATCAGAATATTCATAATTATGCTGCTGGTTACTATTGAATTTAGGGGTGAGCGCGAAATTGAGCGCCTGCGCGACCAACTCGAAGCCCGATTTCATACAGAAGTGAACGTTTCGCGCTCTGAGTTCGATTGCCGCGCCTTCCTGGATATTGACAGGAACCAGTACAGTTCCTCTGCGATTATCGAACGGTTGGAACACCGTCTCCCGACGGCGGCCTCCAAGGTGCTTGCCGTTACCGGATTGGACTTGTATATTCCCGTCCTGACCTTCGTTTTCGGTGAGGCGCGCTTAAACGGCCAATGTGCCGTTGTCAGTTCTTACCGCCTGGATAACAAGTTTTACGGTCTGCCCGATGATCCGGCGCTCTTGCAAGAGCGCCTCCTCAAAGAGGCCATCCATGAGTTGGGCCACACCTACGGTCTTTTCCACTGTCATAATCCGGAATGTGTCATGAAATCGTCGACCTACGTGGAGGAAATCGATTTCAAAAGCAGCCGGTTTTGTGATAAATGTTGGGATAAATTAATGAAATGCCAGTAGTTCAGAGGACAAAGACAAGTGCGAAGCCGCCTATAAGGTGGCTATTTTGCGACCGCTGCTATTGGCGGAGCCATCCGAGACGCCCTCAAAGCGAATGAGGTGCGGTTGAAGGCAGTGCTGCTTTATTGTAATCTCCACGTCTTCGCTCACCGTGTACTTGTTGAGTACCGTGAATGCAGAGGGGAAGTATCCCGGAGTTGTTCGAGGACGGAATCGTCGTCGAAAGGCCGGCTGGGCTTGGGCGCCACGTTTACCTCATTGCAAGCGGTTTCGCATGAGCGGCATCCAACACATAAAGTGGTGTCCACAAGGACGCCCATCGCCTCCATTTTTTGACAAGGTAGTCTTTTTGCTCATTTTTTCTGCCCTCACAGGGCAAAAAGGACCCTTGCCGGACGGAAACTATTTAGTTAGTAAAAACTCCCTGGCCAGATCATCCCATCTTTCGGGATCAACCGCCTTGGCCAGCCCCGAGATCGGCTCACCGCCATCCTGGTGGAGTCCGGCCGCTGCCTGGCCTCGCATCAGGCAGGAAAGGGTTTCGCGAATTTCTTCAAACCACTTGCCGATCATGGCCGTCGGAACCATGTTTTCCAGATTGGCGGTCGGGTTGCTGTTCATGACTTTGAACAACCAGCCCTTTCCATAGGGATCTCCAAAAGCCAGGGCCGGAGAATTGACCACCTCACTGTTGATCGCCACTACCTCGCCTTCGACCGGGGACAGCATGTGAATCGCTCGGGCATCGGCCTCCATCAGCCAGCCGGGAGAGCCTTGCTTTACTTTGGAGCCTTTTTCCGGCAGTGAAATCGAATCGACCGAACCGAGCAGTTTCACGGCAAAATCGTCCATACCGACTGTGATCACATCGTTTGTCTCCACCCTTGCCCAGGCATGTCCGCGATGATACATGAGGTTGTTGGGAACCAAAAAGCCTGCGATGCGCTCGATAACAAACGCCCTGGGAGTCAGGAAATGCCATGCGAGTCCCAGTAAGGGGATGCCCACCAAAATGCCGATCACAGGCAGAAAAGTAACCCCGAGGACCATGAAGCCGGCTCCGACCACAAACAGAGCCACGGCGATTATGATGCCTGCCAGCCTGTCAGGAATGCTCACTATCTTTTCCATATCTCATTACCTCCTTTTTCTCGCCCCGTCTATTTTGTAAGAAAAAACTCTCTAGCAAGGTCGTCCCATCCTTCGGGATCGACCGCTTTGGCGATGCCCCGGATGGGCTCACCACCGTCTGCGCACAGCGGGGCTAAGGCTGGAGCCAACCCCCGGCCGGCGAGGCTTTGGCGAACGTTTTCAAACCAATCACCGACTATGCCGCGTGGAATCATGTTCTTCAGATTGCAAGTCAGGTTGTTGCTCTTGACCCTGAACAGCCAACCGCTCCCGTAAGGGTCTTCAAAAGCCGCACCGGGGGAGCGCGCCACTGCGTAGTTTACCGCCACAACTTCGCCTTCCACCGGAGAGAGCATGTGAATTACTCTGGAATCGGCCTTGAACCCCCAGCCTAAAGACCCCTGCTTCACTCGGGACCCCAATTTGGGCAACGAAATCGAATCAGCCGAACCGAGAAGTTTTGCAGCGAAATCGTCCATGCCCACCGTGACGGTGTCTATGCCCTCCAGCCTCGCCCAGGCATGACCGGGATGAAACATGACATCTGCGGGTGCAATGAAGCCGGCGAAGCGCTCGGCAAAGGTCCTGACCATGCCCCTAACTGTTTCGAGCCTGACTCCCGGGCGGTTAAGCACATGCCAAAATGCAATGAAGCCTACCATGCCGAGCAACGCGATCATGTATTCGGCCTGCTTTGCCTCTGCGATATGCGCTAAGATGTTCATGTCGTGTCTGCTCCTCATAATTTTAGTTTTCGATCAAAGGTCATCTCACTTAGAGCAAACCCCATGCCATCATTGGAAACCAAGGGATGGTGGACAAAATATAATGATATATCAGATGGTTAATACGGACCATCCAGCCGGGTGGTGCGCTGTTGCCCGGCTTTAATAAGGCAGGTGTAGAAATTATCGACACAACAGGGATAATATCCGTCGAAAATTTCGAATCCTATTGAAAGCCTGCGGAAATTTTCGACAGGCTGTCCTCCAAGCTGCCGCACATGCAATACGCAATCGGCTTGCCTCTGCCGGCGGTCTCGCCAGAAGAGCGGCCATTCGCGAAAAAACGGCCGATGAACCTGTTAAGATAGACTATAGATAAGAGGGCAGTGAGACCGCCGGCCGGCTGAAAGACCTGTCAGGACCGAAGATTGCAGTTGCGGATACATGAGGATCTAAGACGGGGAACGCACGGAATACCCGGTTTTCCGATAGATTGACACGATTAAGACGGGGCCGTACCTTAACAGTAAATGATAAAGATTGAGAAAAGGAGGTATCCCATGCCTGTTAAACCGGTACCGGAAGGTTATCACACCGTTACGCCCCTTCTGTCCGTCAAGGGGGCGGCGCGATTGATCGACTTTATGAAGAAAGCGTTCGGGGCCACGGAGGTTTATAGATTTCCGGCGCCAGACGGCAGCGTTATGCATGCCGAGGTGAAGATCGGCAGTTCAGTTATGATGCTGGGCGAGCCTATGGAGGGGTCTTTTCCCATGCCTGCAACGTTCTATGTCTA
>JBELAB010000159.1:0-6635 GCA_049509275.1 Syntrophobacteraceae bacterium
CCTGCTGCGGCTGAGCTCCAGCAGGCGATTGTAGACAATTCCGGCCGCACGGAGGTCGAGTCCCCGGCAGGGCTGCTCAAGGATGGCCAGGATCGGGGACCCGGCAAGGACTCGGGCAAGGGCGACTTTCTGCCGGTTGCCGCCCGACAGGCCGGAGAGGGGTTCGAGCGGACCGTGGGCCGCTATACTGTTTAGCGAGACCTGTTCCTCCGAAAAACGAATGACTTTTTGCTTGCGGATAAACCCCGCCCTTGCGAATTCCTCTTCCCGCTGCCGGCCGAGAAGAAAATTTTCCCATAACGGACGTTCCGGCAAAAGCGCTTCCTCCACCGGGTTTTCCGGGAGCCACAGGATATTTTTTCTAAGCCGCTCTTTTATGTCCAGGCGGGTAATTTCCTCGCCATCGAACCGGACCCATCCGCTATCGGGGCGAGTTTTCCCGGCAAAAACGCGAGCAAGCGATCTTTGCCCGTTTCCGACTATTCCGCCTATCCCGAAAATCTCCCCTTTCCCGATGGAGATGGAAATATCCCGCAGCGAAGGTTCGGTCCCGGACGGTCCCACACTCAGGTTTCGAATTTCCAGGCGGCAAGGCGCCGCAGCCGCGCCTTCGGCAGGTTGCCCCAGTTTAAGTTTGGCACCGACGCCGTCCCGGCGGATGCCGGGTACTGCGGCATGTTGGGGCCTGGCAATCCTGGCCTCCGCCGGCTCGGCGGCGCCCACCATAAGCCGGGCAATTTCCTCGATGTCAGTCCGGCCGGCGTCCAGCGTGGCCGCGAGGCTTCCTCCTCTTAGCACGGAGATTCTGTCCGCGACCGAAAAGACCTCGGCAAGCCTGTGGCTAATGAAAAGAACGGTGCGCCCGCCCGCGCGAAGGGATTTCATCAAGTCGAGAAGCTTTTCCGTTTCCTCCGGGGACAGGAGGCTTGTAGGTTCGTCGAAGATCAGAATTTCCGCTCCCCGGTAGAGCATCCTTACAAGTTCTATCTGCTGCCTCCGGGCGAAAGAAAGCTCTTTTGCCCGCCGGTCCAGCTCCAGACCGAAGCCCAGCGAGTCCTGGATTCGGTTGATTTCTTCCCTGGCCGGGCCGGTTCTGAGGACCCCCGCAAAAAAAGAGGGCCATTGCGTTTCGCAGCCGACAATGATGTTTTCGAGCACCGAAAGCTGAGGAAAGAACAGCATGTCCTGGTGGACCATTCCGATACCGGCCCGGACGGCTTCGCGCGGACTGCGGAACGAAACCGGAATGCCCCGCAGGATTATGGACCCGGAATCGGGCCGCAGCCCCCCGAAAAGCACGTTCATCAGGGTGGTTTTCCCGGCCCCGTTTTCCCCCACGACGGCGTGGATCTCTCCCATGGCTATTTCGAGGGAAATGTTGCGGTTCGCATAAAAGCCGCCGAATTTTTTGTAGATATTTTGGATTTCAACGAGCGGCGGGGCGGTAGAACCGCCAGCCGGATTCGCCGCTGCCTTTGGCGGCAGCTGTTCGCCCGGATAGCGAGTTATCCGGGTCCGGGGCAGCGAATGATTCATGGCGTTTATCCCGAAATCCGCTTAGTTTCCGTCGGGAAAGGGTCCTTTTCCGCCCTGGGGCTTGGGAACCGGGACCCGCCCCGCGGAGCGTAGAGATCGACCGCGAGGCGGGTGGCCGCAGAGGTTTCGGCAGACTCGATCACCGATCTCGACAGCCCGCCCGCCCACCCGCGAGGCGGTACGTGATGTACGCCTTCGCGCAACCCCTCGATTTCCTTGCCAAGACGAAAATGTCTCCTTTCCGAATAGAAAACTATCATATTTGAAATGATGCCACATCGCGGAGCGTCGAGTTTGAGAGCACTTCTCACAGCTCCGGCGCGGTAAATGAATCCACCTCGGCATATCGCTTTGGAACGGTCAGTTGACCGTTTTGGAGAAGATTTTTTGCCTTTTCTATGCGTTGGAGATCAGCCGGGTCGAAAAGCTGCCTCGAATATTTCATCTCAGTTATGTCTATCGCGCCGTCGGAGGCGCCCAGCCAGCGATGTCCGCCCTGGAGACGGCCTTCAACCGCGTCCCGGATCGCGCCATAGACCGCGACGTCCATCCTCTTGAGAGCGCTGGCAAGTACCCGGCCCGGAATTTCCGCGTCCTGGTCGAGGTCTTCGGCGACCATGTAAACGCCGCCGGTCCCTTTCACCGCCTCGGTAACCCCGATTCCCGTATTGCCTGCGGCCCGGAATATCACATCAGCTCCCCTGTCGATCATGGCCTTTGACAGAGATTTCCCCTTGACAGGATCGTTAAAGGACCCTGCAACGGCAACAATTGCCTCGATCTTTTGCCCCCGCGCTTTTTGGGCCGTTTTCACCCCGGCCCTAAACCCGCTGACGTAGGCCTCAACGGGAGGTATGTCCATCCCCGCCACAACTCCCACCATCATCTTCCTGGTGAAAAGCCCTGCTATAAGCCCGGCGAGAAATCCGCCCTCCTCGGACCTGAAATCGAAGCTCGCCACGTTTTCAGCCGGGATATCGCCTTCGATATGTATGAACCGGGTTTTCGGAAAATGAGGCGCAACCTCCTTAAGGGAATCGGCAAACAGGTACCCGAGGGTGACGACAACATCCGCCCTGCCGGCAGCCAAAGCTATATTGGACGCGTAGTCGGCCTGTTCCCTGGACTGGAGGAACTGTGCGTCGATACCAAATTCCTTTTTAGCCCTCAGCACTCCTTGCCAGCAGACGTCGTTGAAGCCTTTGTCCCCCATACCGGCGGCGTCCGTGAGGACGATTACCTTTAAAGTGTCCGTTTCCGCGCAGAGACGCGGAAAGCTATTCACCACGCAAACGGGACATGGTCCGGACAAGAATAGGACGCAGAGCAAAGCAATTGAAGAAAAACGCAAGGTTAAAAACAAATGATTCAAAGCTCTGCGCCTCTGCGGTGAACAAGGGTTTCTGCGATAAACGGGCGCCATGACTTTAACCGATCTTCCACCTCTTAGACCTCCAACACCCGTCTTCCGAACGAAGAAAATGCTGGCAAACTCACCTCGATTCGAGATAAAAAGCAATTTTACGCCCTGCGTGGCGTGTTGTTTTCCGTCTAAATAATCCGGCATTTCCGCTCTTAATTCAACGACTTTTGCATTTGCGCCTCGCGCAGGCGGAGTTTTTGCCGGGCTTGTCGAAAAAACACTGGACCCCGGGCTTCCGTGGGGTGACGGGCAGTGAGGGTTTGCGCAAGTATTATTGACAGCGTGCGTAAAAAGGTTTTGGGAGAGGAGAGAGCAATGTCTGTCCAATTCGTCAAAAGCTCGGTTTCAGCGTACGGGTTGGCTCCATGTGACGAGAATCGCGCATTGCGGCTTGTCGAGCTATGCGGAAGAACGGCCTACAAGTCCGAAGAAAAGATAACCGAGGACTCCGCCAAAAAATTTGTTCTCATGCTCAAATCGCAAGGCCATCTTTCGGTGCTCGAACACAGCAATATCGTGCTCAAAGTGGAAAAAGACCCAGCCGCGCAGATTCCGGGCGGGCCGGATCCGATCACCTTTGCCGACATTGTCAATGTGCTGCCGGACAGGCTGGGTTTTCACCGCATTTTCCCTGTTAACTCGGGTTCGGGATTTCTCATGGCAGGGAATTTCCGGGCCTGGATGGAGACCCTGGATCGCCTGAAGAGGTTTGAACATGCACATGGTTTTCTGCTCCGGAGCCTGAACAGGTTTTTCCCCGCCATCTTCCCCGCAGATGAGCAGGCGGAGGCAATACCCTCGCGAGCATCGCTAGTGGGAGAAGAGGAGCAACTGGAGCTGCTCAAAACCGACCCCTATTTCGATCTTCCCGTTTTCGTATTCAGGTTCGTATGCGACCGCGGCATAACGCACGAGGTGGTGCGCCACCGGGTGTTTTCTTTCACCCAGGAAAGCACCCGTTACGTGAACTACGAGAACAAAGGCATGGTTCTCATTCTGCCCGAAGAGCTATACAATTCATTCGATGAGGCCAAAGGCGAGCTTGCGCCTGACAACCTTCTGGCGGGTGAATGGCGAAACCGCGCGGAGGTCCTTTTCCACTGGTACAGGGAAGACCTTGCCCGGGGCTTGAGGCCGGAGATCGCGAGGGACATTCTGCCGAACCTGCTCAAGGGCGAGATTTTCGTCAGCGGCCGATGGAGCGGCTGGAAGCATTTCATTCTGCTTAGAGATTCCAGCCAGGCGCACCCGAGGATTCGCTTTCTAGCAAAAGAGGTGAGGAAGTATTTTGCGGGGCTGGGGATCGAGTGCTAATGCTCTAAAGAGGAAATTTTTCGCACGACGCGAAGGGGAGGACGTGGAACAGCAAGGGATACGGGAAATATTTTTGCTGCAAATGGAACTCAATATCCAGACCCTGGCAAATGCATGCAAGGATTTCGAGTCGACCATGAACGATCCGGAACAGAGACCCGTCTGGATCGAAAACTACCGCAAGGCGCTTTCCGCCGAACTTGCCGAGCTGATCCGGGAGGTGCGGGACCACGGGCTTGGGACTCAGAACGGCAAGGTTGAAATTGTCGATATGCTCCATTTCCTGGTGAGCCTTTCCCAGATCGTTGGAGTCGAGCCTGAGGATATTCCGTTTTTTATCGCGTCGGAAAACGGGACCTCGTTTCAGACCTGCGCCATCCTGGCGTTTCTTGGTATCGACGAACTTCAAAACAGCCTCAAGTGGAAATGGTGGGCAAAAGGCGGCGGGTTTAAACCGGAGAGAGCAAAAAACGCCATCCTCGATCTTTGGAACGCGCTTGCCTGCACCTGCTCGGTTTTTAACCTCGGCTTTCCCGAGCTCAAAAAGATCTACGTTGCCAAAAACAGGATCAACTTCGAGCGGCAACGGCAAAATTACAACGAGGACACAAAGACCGAAGCCGACAATCTTTCCATACAGGCATGAACACGCCTCGCGGGGAGCGGAAATTTTTTCACGCGAGGACGCGAAAAGCTATTCACCGCGGAGACGCAGAGGAACCCTCACTACATTCGGGTTCGCGTTGAACATTTCGCCCCATGTTGAACGCTTCAAGTTCGCGTCCGATCTTTTTTGTGAGGACGCACCGAGAAAAACAGTTGAACGAACAGACAAAAAAGAGATTTGCGTGACAAGATCCAGGCAGGATAAGCCCAAACACCACCGGCTTTCATTCCCGGCAAAGTTCATCAGTTTCGAGGGGATTGACGGGTGCGGGAAAAGCACCCTCATGGACCAGTTAGCGGACTGGCTCACCAGGGCTGGAATACCCTTCGTCAGGACTCGCGAGCCGGGCGGAACGGGAATCGGCGAAAAAATCCGCGAAATCCTGCTCGATCCTGTTTCCTTTGAGATGAGCAACCGCGCCGAAGTGCTTCTCTATAGCGCCAGCAGAGCCCAACTGACCGATCAGGTGATCGTTTCCGCCATGAAGAAAGGTTCGTGGGTCCTGACCGACCGGTTCGTTGACGCCACCTTTGCCTACCAGGGATTCGGGCGAGGTTTCGACCTCGATCGCCTGAGGATAATCCAGGAATGGACAACAAAAGACCTGTGGCCGGACAGGACCATTCTGCTCGACTGCGATATAGATACAGCCATGTCCAGGCTTGGGACCCGGGATGGAACAGACCGGGACCGGATCGAACAGGAAGACCGCATATTCCATCAGAAGGTCCGCAACGGCTATCTGGCGCTTGCCGAAAAAGAACCGGAGAGGTTTCTCGTCCTGGATGGCTCCAAGCCGCTGGAAGAGGTAATCGAGGAGTTCTACGAAAGGTTCTGGCTGGTGGAAGTCGCACGCTGACTTGTTGTTATCAACGGTTAGGGCCGATCTGGCGATTACGGGCAGCTTTTTCTCTCGTACGGGTCTGAGGAAGCAATGATGAACAGAACTTTACTTGCCTTAATGATGTGTTGTTCCATGTTGGCGGTTGTTCTGCCGGTCCATCGGGCGAAGGCGGGAACAGAAACCATAGTGACAGCCGCGCAGGTCAATGGCACATGGCAGAACAAAAATGGCACGTTCAAAATCCTGGCCCTGGGCAAGCAGCGGCTCCAGGTTTCGTTTTCAGGTATTTACAGATACAACACGCCCGCCGGTCCGTCGGCTAACGAAGGAGAAGGCAGCGGCATTGCTTTCATCGAGGGGGACACTGCGACCTTTAAGCCCGAAGATGCTGAGGATGAATGCGTGATTACGATGAAATTCACAAAGGACAAGCTCACCGTCACTCAAGAAGGCATCTGCGGATTCGGCTTCCGTGTCACTGCCGCCGGTATTTATCGAAAGGTGAGCAGCCGCAGATAGAAAATAACTTCAAAGCGCCGCCCTTGCCGGCAATCTGACCAGTCCGCATCCCAGTTAATGTTTTTTCTATCTGACTTTGGTTTCAATGGCAGTGATATGGTCAATAGCGACCAGAGCATCATAAAACTCTTTCTGGCTTATTTTAGCAAGGTGCAGGAGGTTGCCTTTAACCTCACTCACTATGCCGGTAATTGTCTGGCCTGAAGATAAAGTGAGCGTTACGCTCTTGCCTTTGAGTGTAACGAGATTCTCCATCATGGATGTATTTACATCAAAAGCGGCAGCTTCCTTTATCCCTTCTTCACCGGCTGAAAAGCTTCGTGGCGCTATAA